>JANORE010000564.1:0-5503 GCA_031415155.1 Akkermansiaceae bacterium
ACCGCCGTCGAGTCGTCGTCATCAATCTCGTCCGCAACTCCCCCACTCATGCTTACGGCCAGATTATTCTCAATCAGAACGTGTTCACTTCAAGCAACGCCTCTGCCGCTCGCAAAGCAATCGACGCCATCAAAGCGGCCAAGAAATAAAATAGAGGCTGGTCAACGACGTTGCATCCCCGGAGGTAGCCAATCCTTCTTCATCGTTTGCATTTCAGGTTCAGCGTTAGGCGCTTTCGCGGGTTTTGCCGCAACGGTCGCAGGAGTCATTCCATCTGATAGAGCCGCAATTTTTGCGAACACTTGTCCTTCACCCGGAAACCCGACGAAGCGATCTACTTCACGACCATCCTTGAAAATCCGCACATCGGGGATGCCGCTCACGCCTTGCTCGCTGGCGAGTTGAGCCGCCTGATCCGTATTCACCTTACCGAGATAAACCACTCCGGGATGCGCCGCAGCCGCCTTCTCCAAAACAGGGCCCAGCGATTTGCATGGCCCGCACCAATCGGCATAAAAATCGACAACCACGAGCCGATTCTTTTGAGAAATAAAGACTTCGTAGTTTGAGGAATCGACTTGCGTGATTGGACCGAAGCTCGCCCCTCCCACGGCAACCGTAGTTTCGGTTTGGGTTTCCGTCTTCATCTGCTCTTTCGCCAGAGTCCGAATACGATCACAGCTTGAGTTCAGAATCGCCGCAGCGGGAACAACCAGGCAAAGCAAAGACCGGAAATGGTTTGTAAACATGCCGCAATCTCTCAAAAAAATCATGATTATTATCTAACTGTGGCATCGACGAAATGGAAGCTCGAATTCAAACAAGGACGTTATCGTCGGTTACCACTAGCGTCTCATAAGCTTGCTCGATGAATTTGGCATCATGTTTGAGCGACTCAAGCACTTCCTCGTCAGACACTGAGCCGCAAATGGCTTTCCGAACAAAGATGATTACTCCCCCGGAAATAAAGGGTGCCCATGCAGTAGACGCCTCAAGCACACGCCTCGCAAATAAATGATCTTCTCCGTAACCCTTGGTATCCTCAGCAACTCTTTTAAGGTGACGCTCGGCGGCAGAGGTAATTGGAAGCATGAGGCATCCTAGATCCATCTCGGGAGTCCAAATCTCTAGCAGTCCATGTTCCGCAAGATGAATGTGAGGCAGGTTGGAGGACCATTGGTCCACATATGAGCAGTAGTATATAATCGGTGGAAGGTAAGACTGATCATGGAGCTTGAGAGCAAACTGGCATGCCTCATGCTCGTACGCTTGAGGCCAATGTCCGGCTTCCCAATCTCCCTTCTTATTGGTCTCCCGTGAATCATGCCACACTTGAAAACGCTCGGAAATCTTCTCGGCTGTGTGCCCAGCAATCTTTGCTATCGTATACTGCTGTGTCGCCATAAATTCTAATCGATCAACTTCCTTTTCGGGTTCACGCATCGACCAGGTCGATGACTCAGGGCACTTTCCCTGTCCACTTACGCGTGACCGAAATCTCCACGGAGCCTTGGCCACTTTTTGCAAGGCCGCCTTGACCGCCAGACTTGTAACTCTGGATCGTGTCAAGCTGCTCCTTAAGAATCAGTGGATAGATCATCGATAACCAAACCTTTCCCGAGCGAATCGTGACTTCTTCATCGGTAAGAGTCCCCTCGAAGTTCGGTGCCTGCTTGCGATTGTAGTCTCCAGTGATGGAAAAAACACCACACGGATGGCCATGGACTGCTTCGATCGCTTCAAACGTCAGCGTGAGAGAACCCTTCGCCTTTCCAGCTACCAGCATCGGCAAGGAATCGCCTGAAACGGGAAGTTGATCGCCGACTTTAAAGCGTCGTTTCCCAAACCAGAGAGCACGCGGTGCCAAGCCGTTTTCCACGAGTAATTGCTCGAAGACTGGCGAGATCGTCTGGGCAAGACTCGCGGTGCGGAAATCACGACTCGCAGGTTTCCATACCGAGCCTGATTTTATAAAAACACAGGGCTTGCTCGGTGGTGATATTTGCTTCGGTACCGGCGGTTTCGATGGATCCGCGCCTTTCACCATAGGCTCAACGAAATGATGTTCTATCCGAGTATAGCTGACTTGCCCGTTGCCCCACTCGCATTGAGTGGTGAGGGTCTCTGTCCCTTTGACCGTTTGTTTTTTCACGTCGATCGCTGAAGTTTCAAATTCACGACTCGAAATTTCATGACTCCGGGTGGTGATTACTTCGACTTGGCTCGGAAAGGGTAAGTCTTTCCGAAAAAGGATTCCTTCCGGGGTTTCATCGACGAGTTTCTGGAGTTCAGCATCGGGTTTTGCATCGCTCGTTCCTGTCGCATTTTTAGCAATCCCGGACTGAATCGCCGCCTTCGCGTCGCTAGCCATTTTCTTCGCTTGATCGCAGGAAGTGGCGGAGAGGCAGAGGATGGCAAGAATGGAATAAGGACGTTTCATGTTCATTCAAATGTTGGAGCTGCAATCGAGAGTTTGATTCATTTCTATCGCTGGGTTCTTTTCGATCGCGACACCGACGACCACAGCGGGCACTCCGGCGACGGTATGATGAGGAGCGACGTCGTTGAGAACGACACTCCCAGCACCGACCTTAGCACCCGTCCCGATCTCAACGCGACCCAGAATTTTAGCCCCAGCCCCGATCAGGACGCCAGAACGAATAATCGGGTGCCGATCCCCGGAATCCTTGCCAGTGCCACCCAACGTCACTTCATGGAGGATCGAAACATCGTCCTCAATAATTGCCGTTTCCCCGACCACGAAGGAAGTCGCATGATCCAGTAGAATGCCGCAACCAATCCGCGCAGCAGGGTGAATATCCACCGCGAAGACCTCACTCGCGACGCTCTGGAAATACAACGCCAACCAGCGGCGACCCTCTTTCCACAACTGATGGGAAACCCGATAAGTCGTGAGGGCCAGAAATCCTTTGAAAAATAACAAAGGCTCCAACGGGGAAAAACACGCCGGATCACGCTCAAACATCGCCAGTAAATCACGCGCAGCCGCATGGACCATATCCGGATTTTCCTCAAAAACATGTATCAACAGCGGCTCCATGGTGGCTCGCGGCATATCTTCACGGGCGAGCCGCCTCGCCAGCCGGGCCCCGAGTGCCGCCGCGAGAGTGCCGCGGGAAAGGATCACATCATGAAGCAGATGTTGGAGCGTCGGCTCTCCCACCGCCGCGCGGCGTGCTTCATCACGCAGAGTTTCCCAGACATTTTGGATATCCGTGACTTTGCCGGCGCATAGCTTGGCCGGATTCTTGCTCGCCGGGAGAACGCCGGCCTGTTCAGATTTGCTCATGAAGATTTCACAGAAATTGGAATACGCCTGCCGAGCGATGGCTCAACTGGCGAAATACCATGACGGACGGACTCTTACACGGCTCGAGGACTTAGCGCAACGGGAAGCAGTGTCAGGAAATTTTCTCGTGCAAATTCTAAACGATCTCCGCCGTGCCGGACTCGTGGAAAGCCGCCGCGGCAAGGCTGGCGGCTATCTGCTGGGCCGAGTGGCCGATCAAATCACCCTCCGCCAAATCATCGAAGCCGTGGATCCGGCGCTTTTACAATGCTCCGTCACCCAAGATGGCGACTCAGGATTGGCCGTGAGACGCGCATGGGAGCAAGTTTCTAGTGATCTCCAGAAATCCATGGACCATATCACGGTGGCCAGTCTGGCAGGCAGCCAGGGAGACCCGATGTTTTATATCTAGGCCGCCCTCCTTGATGATGCCTTTCGTGAAATTTCGTGCCGTGCTGGCGACTGCCCGGATCGCCAATGTCCCAAGCGTCGTGAGCAATGTGTGGCTCGGCGTGGCCTTGGCCACCCTCGATGGCGGACTTGAATCACTTGAAATTACTGGGACCGAAGTCGTATTCCTCACCCTCGCCGGAGCACTCCTATACATTTCAGGAAATTTTTTGAACGACTGGATGGATCATGAATGGGACGCTCAAAATCGCCCTGAACGCGCGCTACCACTCCGTTTATTTTCACCTGATCAATACGCTCGCGTCGCCGGAATTTGCGCAGTGCTGGCACTATTATGCACCTCTTGGGTGAGCCTACTCAGCACCTTCGTGGCCGCAGCCATCCTCGCCAGCATCTGCATTTATACGTTCTGCCACAAGCGCAGCCCTTGGAGCGTGATTCCCATGGCCACGTGCCGAGCGCTCCTTCCCGTGCTTGGATACTCGGCATTCTCATCAAATTCCGCCTCCGTCCTAGCCGCATCTGCCGGGTTATTTTGCTACATCATGGGACTTTCGTTAAATGCGAGGTATGAGTCCATCGCGGCCCCGCCGAAATTCGCAATCCTCATGGCGCGGAGCTTGTTTGTCATGACGGCGATTTTATCCGTCTCTGCCGGGAGTGCATTGCCTTATTTCCCACTGCTCAGCCTACTCGGAGTGATTCCTTACGGCTTATGGATGCTCCTTTGTTTGACGAAACGTCGGCAGCCGATTTCGCGGTTCGTTTCGAGTCTACTCGCCGGGATTCCACTCGTCGATTGGATGGTTCTACTGCCGATTTCTCTCTCGTTGGCCATCTCCGGTGCGGGAATCAGCGGTGATCTGATCGGTTGCTTAGTCATCCCACCGCTCGCATGGATTTCCGCAATTTTTTTACAAAAGCTCGCCCCGGCGACTTGAAAACCAAGGGGTCTCCATCAAGGCAGGAGCGATGATATACCTCAGCTTTACCGTCGCGTCGCCAAGGACAAGATGCCAAGCCCCCCATCTCTTGGCTTGTCGCCACAGATTCTGTTGCCAATATGCGCATGAAAAAATCACGTCCCAGTGATCTTTCTCCCCCTCCATCTCCAAAATAAATACCACCACATCACCATGAAAAAACAAATATGCCTCATCGCACTGCTCATCGCAGTATCCCAAAACGCTCGTGCAACCGTCCTCACCTTCGACACGGGCCTCACCGACGGCGCGGTCATGCCGCAGACGTATGGAGACCAAGTCACCAGCGCCGTCAGCGGATCATTTTCCTACGGCACCGCAGGGGGATTCACTCCCAACGTCGCCGTGGAATACACCAGTCCCGATGCTCCAGCCGACCTGAATTTCTGGACGACGGGCTACAGCGATCTCATCAATGTTCTCGAGAATGAGCCGGATGGCGAGAATGGCTACACCGTCCGTTTCATCGCAGATCCGGGCTTTCTGGTAAGACTCGATCGCTTCGCTCTCGGTAATTTCGGCGCAGCCGTGACGCTCGCGGGGCTTCGGATCGAAGATGGATTCGGAAATTCGCTGTTCTCCTTGAGCAATATCGCCGTGCTCGCCTCCACTGCGCCCCATCAAGACTACGATTTCCTGGGCGGGCTGACAGCTTCGGAAATCAACATCATCGTGGACACCACCGGGCTGGGCGGTAGCAGCGACAACATCGGGCTCGACAACATCCAGTTCGGCCAAACGGTGATTCCTGAGCCGAGCTCGGCACTTCTACTCGCATCCGGCGCGGCCTTCTTGCTGC
>JANORE010000565.1:0-2098 GCA_031415155.1 Akkermansiaceae bacterium
TTTCCCGAGGCACGTAATCGATCAGTTCCAGCGGCGCGTCCGGATGAGATCGAAGGAAATCATCAACCTCTTTTTTTCGTTTTCCTGCACCGCAGAAGATGAAGTGGCATCTGTGAGTTGGATCGGTCGAGAGGGATTGGATGGCATCGAGAAATTCGCCGAAACGATGGCCGAGTCCCATATTCCCGGAATACATCACCAGTGTTTGATCGAATTTCCAGCCGTTGCTTTCGCGCCAAGCTTGGATTTCCGTCTCAGTGGCTGTCTGATTCGCGGTGGACCACAATGGCACCCAATGACGGCGGCATGAGGACTCCAGATGGAAGGATGTTCGCTCGTCCATATCTGGCCCGAGGGTCAGGACTCCCGCATTGCGTTTCCCGCCGAAACCCCAGCGGGTGAGCACCTTGAGAGTGCGCTCAATCAGACTTCCCGGCTGAATCATGCCGTGTGCCTGCATCACATCGGGATAGAGATCCATCACCCAATGAGCATGAGTGGCACCATGTATTTTAGAAAATAATCGGGCGAGAATGGATAAGTAAGGAGGCGTTGTCAGCGCGATGATTCGGTCTGGGCGTTCGCGGAGTGTGGCAAGCTTGAACGCCACACCGAGGTAGAAGGCGAGGTAGTCGATGATTTTCCCTAAAAAAGTGCGGCGGCCCAGTTGAGGAGTCTTGATACGAATGATCGTGTAACTTGGATTTTCTGAAATCAGTGTGGCTTGCTGCTGTTCACTCACCGCATAGCCGCCATCTGAACAAATGATCGTTACCTGATGTCCTTCTTCCACGGATTTCTCCGCAATGCTTTTCAGCATGACGCCTGTTGGCGCTTCATCGGGTGGGAAGTATTGATTGAGAAAAACGAGACGCATTTAGAGATCGCGTTTTTGGGTAGCAGGATTCCCGACCGCAAGAATGTTTTTTGGCAAATCCTGAACGACAGAGGAAAGAGCACCGACCACGGTGCCTTCTCCGATAGTGACGCCGGGGCCAACAAAGGCATTGGCACTGATCCAGACGGATTCTTCTAACACGATGGGTTTCGTGATGAGGTCGAAAGTTTTCTTTCGATAATCATGGGAACCTGTGCAGAGGAAAGCGCGCTGGGAGACGCAGCAATGAGAGCCGATTGTCACCTGGGCCAAGCTCAGAATGAGAACATCTTCACCGAGCCAGACATGATCGCCACAGGTGAATCGCCAAGGAAAAGTGATAGAGACACCTGGGCGAATCACGACGCCATCGCCGACTTTTGCCCCGAAAAAACGAAGAAGCATCGTCTTGAAAGATGATGGGAAAGGGATCGGAGGAAGAAATATCGAAGCACGGACTAGCCACCACAAAGCTTCCTTAAAACGTGATGCACCACGATCAAAGTCGGCTGAAGAGTATTTCGATAAATCGCGGATCATTGACGAATCGTTTTCTTATATTGGTACCACAAGCCCTTCGTTTTCAGCGAGGTTTTTCTGATTTCCATCAAACGTCACGCCTAGATGCAATGCCGTTTGCGCCACGCTCATGGGGTAGCCTTGGGTGGCGTCCTTAGAGTGTCGGAAAATTTGGAACTGAATTGCTGTTTTCATGGTATGATTCGATACCACATTCCAAATCTTGTCAAATCGCCTTCGCTCAACTTCCATCCATGTTCCTCATCCTCCAAGAAGTCGAAGATAAACGTGTCTAGCGTACCCGCAAACACCACCAATGCGATATTCTTTTTATCTCCCCATGTGCCATCATTTGCGGCGGCAAGAGCTTCGATGAGCTATCTCAACATCGCCCAGCTCCTCCCTTGCCAACGCACCGCGGAGGTCTGCCAAGATCTTTTCGGCCACAGTCCCAAACGCGGACGCGAAGGCTTCGAGGTGCCATTCGACAACAACCAGGCCGAGCGCGACCTACGCATGATCAAGGTGCAGCAAAAAGTATCGGGATGTTTCCGCAGCTACCTCTCCACCACCCGCAAGCACAGCCTCAACCTGATGGACTCCATCAAATCCGCATTCGCCGGCCAACCGGTGGACTTCGCACCTGAATCGTTACAATCTTTTTTCGATGGTGGAGCGAACAAAGAGTGGGCAAGTCTTTAA
>JANORE010000566.1:0-4182 GCA_031415155.1 Akkermansiaceae bacterium
AGACGCCCTCGAATATGCCGCCTACGCGTGGTCACTCGCCCGCCTGCCCGCCATTCCTCCGCTGGCCTGTCTGGCAGCCCTGCATTCCCGCCAACTCCCAGAACTCGCCCTCTGGCGCGCCCGGCAACGTTTTTAAACCAGGACCCACAAGTCTCGTAATCCATGTGATAAACTACCATGCATCACGATTTGCGAAAATAGTCCGGGAGGAGTGAACTTCGCACGTGAATCGCTACAAATTTTTTGACTCCGTCTCAAATATCCTCTTCTGCATAAAGCTGATGGAATTTGATCGCCTCCACCGCAACGGCAGCAGCCGTGCCGAAAATCGTCTCTATCGAAGCCGTCCGAGATACCTGAGCCGCTGGGCGAGATAGCCCGAGAATCAATAGACCATAGCTCTGAGCACCCGCGACGTGTTGAAGTAGTTTGAGCGAGATATGCGCGGCATCCAGATTCGGGAAAACGAGAACATCCGCGATTGGACGGGCTTCTGCGCCGGGAAGCTTGATCTCAGCCGACTCAGGATCTAGCGCCACATCCGCTTGGATTTCTCCCTCAATGTTAATTTCTAAAAAACGTTGCATTACTTCGTCTTGGGCCAGTCCCGTCGCGGCCGTCATCCGGCGAGCGTCTGCGGTCCCTGCAGAACCCTTCGTGGAGTGGCTCAACATCGCCACCAGCACTTTTCGCCCCAGAAAGTGGTGCGCTAATTTCCCCGTTTCCACCGCGATGGAAGCAAGCTCGCTGACATCGGGATTCGGGATCAAACCACAGTCTGCAAAAAATAAGATTTCACTCCCTCCGAGATTTTTCAAATGAGACCCGGTCAGCAGCATCACGCCGAAGATTTTCGGGACGTTCGGCATCGGCTTGATCGTGTGTAGCAGGGCTCGGAAATACGCAGCAGGCATCGCTTGATTTCCTCCCACCAGCGCATCCGCTTGGCCGTATTGCACCATCAGGGCTCCGAAATAATGGGGCCGGGCGACGAGTTCTTCCGCTGCACCCAGTTGCATCGTCCGGTAGCGGGCCATATTTTCCACTCGCTGGCAGAATAATTTAAAGTCCGAAGCATTCGGCGGATCAATCACGAGGATGAATTTCAGCGACACCGAATTCTCGGTCGCCAGTGCCTTGATCCGGTCACGATTCCCTAGTAAAATCGGGGCGATCGCTTCTAAATCCACCAACCGAGCCGCCGCACGTATCACGCGGATGTCTTCTCCCTCCGTGAAGACGACCCGCTTCGGATGGCGGCGGAGTTGCTCGATGAGCGGTCGAGTGACCGCGTTTAGGACATTGGTTTCTGGAGAAAAATCGGACATACATTGTCTGGTGCTTGCAGTGTGTGGACACCCTATGATGGCTTTGGACTTCGGTTCAACCCGATTCATCCCGAAATCTTAAAAGTGCCTGCTGACTACCACACCCACACTCCGCTTTGCCATCATGCCGAGGGCGCACCCGAGGCTTTTATCGACGCGGCCTTGCTCGCTGGAGTCTCCGAATACGGCATTTCTGATCACGCCCCGCAGATCCCGGAACCCTTCGATGACTGGCGGATGACGGAGGCAGATTTACCCGAATATTTCCAATGGATCGAGCGAGCACGCCACCACGCCGCAGGACGGCTTCCTATTCGTGCCGGCCTCGAATGTGACTGGCTCACAGGCTGCGAGCCGTGGATCGCCGAGCTGGGTACTCGCTACGAATGGGACTACCTGATCGGTTCCGTCCACTACTTGGGCGACTGGGATTTCGACAACCCAAAATGGCTGGGCCGCTGGGCAGAAAGCGATGTCGATGCGGTCTGGACTCACTACTGGAATACTTACGCAAAAATGGCGGACAGCGGGATCTTCGACATCCTCGGGCATCCGGATTTAGTGAAAAAATTTTCCCACATCCCCGCAGGCGACCTCGACCGATTTTATGAACCCATCATCGATACCATCGCCGCATCTGGCAGCGTCATCGAGCTGAATACTGCGGGCTGGCACAAGCCGTGTGCTGAGGCTTATCCCGCGCCGAGGTTTCTCGAACTCGCCTGTTCCGCAGGCATCGGGCTGGTGATTTCCTCAGATGCCCATGCTCCCGGCGAAGTCGCCAGAGATTTCCCGCAAGCCATCCAACTCGCAAAGCATGCTGGCTACCGCGAGACCGTTCTTTTCGAAAAACGCCAACGTCGCTCTGAGCCTTTGATCGCATCGTGTTGCGCGAATGAAAGATGACACCGGGGAGGTGAGGAGGCCGAAACTCACCGGAAAATCCTCTTGTCGAAATAGAGCCTGAGATGCTACTGGTCTTCTATTGCTAGTCATTAGCAATTTCCTCCTATGATCTAACTCAAATTTTTACACATACCTTTGCGACCACAAAGGGCTCTTGGGCTACCTACAAAACCGCTAAATTTTACACTGCCCATTGAAGAAACAAAGTCTGTCGCGCCTGATTGGCGCGGCTTGGCCGCGCTTCTTCGATGAGGCGCTTAGCGGTGCCTATAGGTAGGGCGTGGATTCAAGTCCGCGCCTCATGTTTCATGAAAGTGACGATATTGACTCAATTTCCCCATCTCCGCCGCCGAGGGAAAGTCCCAGTATCTCACCAAAATCAAATCATCATGAAAAACCGATCCTATAACCCGTTTCTCGCCCTCTCCGCTTGTGCCCTCATCGGCATTGGCGCGCCTTCTCTCCCCGCCCAAGATTCTAAACCCGCTGCCGCTGCTGTCGTCGTCAAAGACTACCTCGGCAAAGAACGCACCATTTACGATTCCGATGGCGATGGCTGGGATGATCTCTGGTGCCACCTTCACAGCGAGATCAAACACCGCGACAAATCCATCGATACCGATGGCGATAAGGTGACGGACTATGAGGAAATGATCCTGTGCCGTGACCCATTCGTCGAAGGCCCGATCCCCCGCGATCCTACCCCCGAGGAAATTGAGGCTGCGAGATTAGGAGAAATTGAGGGGAAACGTCTAGCCTTAGAGGAAGCCAAGCGGCTCTGGCCAGAGCGGGAGGCAAAATTAGCAGAGCACTTGCAGCCAACTTTCGCAGCGGGTAAGGAAACGCCAGATCCTGAGGGAATCCGCCATGACAATGCCGCCGTTCGTGCCAAGTTGATGGTCCGTAAAGACAAGGCAAAAGCTGATAAAAACAACACGGAATTGGAACTTGATGCCATCGCTAGAAAGCACGGGATCAATCGTGAAAGCGAAAAAGGAACTCTAGTCGGAGAAGACGCCAACGGCGGCCCGATCTTGATGTCTCCTCAAGACGCCACATCTGCGAATTCGATTTTTGCCGATGATCTATGGCCTGCGGGTTTGTATCCTTTTCAAAACACCAGCCTTTCAAGAAACCTAACGGGGGCTGGCATCCGTGCATCCGTCTTCGAGGCGGCAGAACAAACCAATATTGCTGGTATCCTTACCAGCCATGCGGAATTCAACGGTGGTAGAGCCGTGCAGCCGGACGGCGGTGCTCCCAGTAATCACGGCACAGCGGTGGCCAATGTCATCATCGGTGGCGGTATTCTCGATGTGTTTAGAAATTCCACGAATCTGGGGAAAGAACTTCGCGGAGTGGCCTATGAAGGAGAATTGCACGGATACAATCTTACAAACTTTGTAACTGAGACAAGTGACACGGTATTGAATAGCCAGAGTTTTTCAAATCATTCATATGGGGCGACTGGCGGCTGGGAAACATTTACCGACAGCGGTGGCCAGAATTATTTACTTTGGAGATTTCCTCAATTCACAGAAGATCCACGCTTGGGCGTATATTCGCCAGCGTCAGGAAATGGTGTTTCCTCTACTGAATTAGATCAATTTGTCACAACTGCGGAAATTCATCTTCCTATCTATGCTTCTGGTAATCCAACAGGTGGAGGCCCAGGTAATCCTTCTCCACCGTTTAACACATATAATCACCTAATTCCCAACGGAACTGGAGGGCTTGTTTTTTCTACGGTGATTCGGGATTGGGTTAACGGCGACGACGGCTATGACACTGTAATTGCTCCAGCCACCGCTAAAAACGTGCTTACCGTGGGATCAATCACGGATTTGAATGGCGCAGCTTTTACGATCTCTTCCTTCTCCGGGGCTGGTCCGACCGATGATGGGCGTATCAAGCCTGACTTGGTGGCCGTGGGTCAGAGAAATTCCGC
>JANORE010000567.1:0-2489 GCA_031415155.1 Akkermansiaceae bacterium
CTCGCGCCGCGCGGAATTCGAGGCTCCAGAAGTGCATCGGCTCGATCTCGCAGAAGCGGTTCTCTTGCTTAAAGCGGCGGGTATTTCCGAGGTGAGAAATTTCCGCTGGTTCGATGCACCGACGGAAGAATCACTCTCCCGTGCGGAGCGATTACTCCACGATCTCGGTGCGCTCGACAGCACAGGAGATCTAACGGGCGAGGGCCGCAAGATGGCCTCTCTTCCGTTAGAGCCACGCTTTTCTCGGCTCATGCTTGCTGGCCACGAACACGGTTGCGTCGCGGAAACCGCTTTCATCGCAGCGACCGTCCAAGGCGAAGGAATTTTCACGAACAAGCGTGGCGGTACCGGGCGGAAGGATTTCCTTTTTCCCGAAGACGACTCGGACTTCGCCGGGGAATGGCGATCCTTCGAATCTGCGGAGGCGATGGGATTCGATCCTCGTCGCTGTGATCAATTAGGCATCATGGCTCGCGGGGCGAGAGAAACCGCGCAGGGCTTTGATCGGCTTTGTTCACTGGCGAAACGCTTTGGCTGGGGCGATTCACCCGTGGATTTCAAAGCCCGTCGCGAAGCTGTCGGCAAGGCGATGCTCGCAGCGTTCAGCGATCAGTTAGCCATCCGATTTAGCCAAGGCACGCTGGCTTGTAAGCTGGTTGGAAATCGTAAAGGCAAGCTGGATGAAGAGTCATGTGTTAGAAATTCAGCGTGTTTCGTCGCAGCGGAAATCACCGAGGTCGAAGCTCGTGAAATCATCGTCCATCTTCGCCGCGCCACGGCCATCGATCCAGCATGGCTGACTGAGTTATTTCCTGAAGATCTCACCATCAGCGACGGTGCGGCCTACGATGAAACCCGCCGCCGAGTCGTCGCGCGGAAGGAAACTCGCTTCCGCGATCTGGTGTTAGAATCTAAAGAAAGCGACCACGGCGTGAATCTGGACCAAGCTGCCGAGATCCTAGCGGCACGAGTGCTCTCCGGTGAGCTCATTTTAAAAAATTGGGATGATTCCGTGATTCAATGGACCGCGCGGCTTGCCTTGCTTGGCAAGTGGATGCCGGAGCTGGAAATGCCCGGCTGGGCGGAGAGTGATAAGGCGGATGCCATCGCGCAAATCTGCCACGGTGCGGTCAGTTACAAGGAAATCAAAGAGGCCAATGTCTGGCCTGTGCTGCGCGAGTGGCTCAGCTCGGCACAGCGCACGGCTCTGGATTCCTATTGCCCGGAGCGCATTCCATTTCCTAACGGACAATCCGGAAAAATCACTTATCAGCTCGATAAAGACCCATTCATTTCACTGCGTGTCTCGCATTTATTTGGCATTTGGGAAACGCCCATGATCGCCCATGGCCGAGTGCCGCTGCTCGTTCATATTTTAACCCCAGGCCAGAAACCTTGGCAAATGACCAAAGATCTCAAAGGCTTCTGGCAATCCGGCTACGCCCAGATGAAAAAGGAAGTTGCAGGACGCTATCCAAGACATCCATGGCCGGATGATCCGCGAGCATGGGTGGCTGCTGGTGGGAAAAAATAATCAAATCAATCATGTGGCGCGTCTTATTTTTATTTTCCGTTTTACCGATCGCCGTTGCGCTCGCAGCTCGCTGGTGGTTCGGGCTGCGAGTGCTGGCCCAAGAAGGCGGGCGGGCTTGTCACTGTGATTTGCAAAACTGGCTGCCAGCTCCAGATGACAAGGCGGTGATCCACCGGGCCGTGGAAACGGCGAGTGAATTCGGCCGCCAACTTCGATTAAAAGCCCTCGCCGAGTGGCGTGAGCACGATCCAAAGGCTACCCGCTCGCGGGAAAATACGCGTCGTTTCGGAATGGCGGTGCCGCCACTCAGCGGGGTCATTGCGGTCTTCGCGCTCATTGTAGGAAAAGTTCCCGTCACGGGTGCTCTCGTGATTTTACTGGCCGCCACCGCTATCGCTTCAGCTCTTGGCGTGTTGGCCCTTGCGCCAGAACTGAGAGCGATCAGCCAAGCAGTGAAGAAGATGCGCGAGATGAAAAGTTTCCCACGCCGAGATGATGAAGAAGCCATCATTCGCTGCGCTGCGGCTCACGCATGGAAGGAAACGCTGCCGCCGATCTTGGGCTTGATTCAGCGTTAGCTGGACTTGGCAGACAGGAAATCTTGGTGGTGCAACTGATTTCTGCCGGGGGTCTGCCGGGGCCGGAACAAAACTGGATTTCATTTGCTGGACGTATCTTGGCCCTCGCTGCGCATGTGATTGGTGATAGGTTCGGGGAACGTTTGCAAGATATGGCTATGCCAGAGAGGGCAACCAGAGAGGCGACGTTGGCAAAAGGGGCTTGCACGTCGTCAGTATTACTACTCGGACTGGTTCATACACTGCCGCGCTTCATGTTTTGTGGACAGCGTCGGGCTGTATTGCCCCAACGGGGCAACATGCGATAGTCCAGGGCATCGCCCTGGGTAATGGGTGGACGAAATGGTTTAGCCCTGAAAGGGCGGAACTTTTCAGGA
>JANORE010000568.1:0-7958 GCA_031415155.1 Akkermansiaceae bacterium
TTTCTCGGTGGTGCGTTATTGATCGGTGTCGGCTTTGGCACGCAGACGCTCATCAAGAATTTCATCAGCGGAATCATTGTTTTATTTGAGCGGAAAATCCGCGTCGGTGACATCGTGGACATCGGTGGTGGACCTGGGAAAATCATCGAAATTAACACCCGCTCATCGATTCTCCGCAGTGGCGATGGCAAAGAAACTCTCGTGCCGAACTCCCTGTTTTTAGAAAACAAAGTCATTAGCTTCACTCTATCTAACAAAAAGATCAGACAGAGTATTAAGATCACATCAACTTTCGCCGTCTCGCCCCAAGCCGTCAGTGATGTTTTGAAAGATTGCACAGAGCGTCACGGACTCGTTTTGAAAGACCCGGCACCGAGTGTCACGCTCGATGATTTCTCCGAAACATCGCACTCATTCACCGTCTATTACTGGATCGAGGTGAATGAAAAAACCAACGTCTATGTGGTCGCGAGTGACATCCGTTTCATGATCGCAAAGCGGTTTTCAGAAATGAAAATCAAGTCATCTTCCGAGTCTGCGGCAGTAAAAACGGAGTTCACGGAGTCCATAGAACTCAGCGAGCCTAACAGTTCCGAAGAATGAGCGAAGACATTCACTGGATGCAGATTGCCTTGGAAGAAGCGGAAAAAGGCGTGGGCCGCACCGCGCCAAACCCACCCGTCGGAGCGGTAATCGTGAACGATGGAAAGCTCTTGGGTAAGGGCTGGCATCGCGCGGCGGGCCAGCCCCATGCCGAGCGGGAAGCTCTCGCCGATGTAGCCCGAAATCATGGGCACACCGCCGCGCGAGGAGCCACCATCTATATCACGCTGGAGCCGTGCTCCACCCACGGTCGCACGCCGCCTTGCACTCAAGGCTTGATGGATGCTGGCATTTCCAGAGTCGTTTACGCCTGCGTGGATCGGAATCCAGACCACGCTGGCCGGGCGGATGCATTACTTACGGCCGCTGGAATCGAAGTCGTCTCAGGAGTTTGTCGCGATGAAGCGGAGCGCTTGCTTCGTCCGTTTTTCAAAGTCCGTGAGACAGGAATGCCGTGGGTGATTTGGAAAACAGCGATGAGTCTGGATGGCCGGATCAATCGTCCTCCCGGCGAAGGCCAATGGCTCACCGGAGAACTCGCCCGGGCCGATGTGCAAAAAATCCGCTCCACTGTGGATGCCATCATCACCAGCGGTGAAACGGTCCGCCGTGACGAGCCCGCTCTCAATATCCGCATCCCAGAGTGGTTGATCGGACGGGAACAACCGTGGCGAGTCATCGTCACCGATCATCCCGAATCTCTGCCGCCACAGCCAGAGCGCACACTCATCCGACCTCGCAGAAATCTAGCAGAAACGCTCCGCCGCCTCGCCAGCGAGCAGGGGATTCTTTCCGTCATGGCCGAAGCGGGTGGCGTTTTTTCCGCCGCTTTATTTGAAGCCGGACTCGTCGATGAAGTGATCGCCTACTATGCGCCGATGCTATGTGGTGGCCTGACTCCCGGACTAGGCGGCTTAGGTTTCAAGGAACCACTCCATTTAAAGGAAATCGATTTCAAACAACTCGGAAACGACGTCCGCTTGCGAGGAGTGATCGCTGGCTAAGTATAGCCGATTATCGTAGTGGAACTGCGAGATCTTCTTCCTCCTCCAGTTCCGCTGCTCGCATCGCCTGAACTTCTTCCATAGAAAACATGCGATCACCCCACACTTCTTTGAGTCGGGCCATAATATCTGGTTTTTCACATGGGTGGACGAATCTGCCGGCTCCTACCCCGGTGAGCTGAGCAAATACCTTTCCTCGTTTGATGATTTGCACGGTCTCTCCGTCCTCAATCCAAGCGGAAACGCGGCGAAAATTGTTCCGAAGATCGGCTACTGTTGCAATTTTGATGATAGAGACAAACTCTCACGAATCTTAAGTGTGTCAATGATGCTTTAAAAATGATCACTGATCCAATGCCAAGCCCAGTGCCGTGATCGCATGATCAATTTCCTCCACATGAGCGGCCAGCGGCAGCATGAGAACCACCGTATCCAGAATCGACCGTGTGAGTAATCCGTGTTGACGAGCTGCGAGGCAAATCACTTCGCCGAAACGTGCGCTTGCGGGAAATTTTTCACCACTCGGGAGGCGTAGCTCGATCCCAGCGATGAAGCCGCATTGGCGAGTTTCGTAAATGAATGGATGTCGTGATTTCAACCTTGCGAGACCTTTGCCGAGATGGGCGATTTTCTCTTGGAGATTGGCCAGCGTGTTTTCTTTCTCGAAAACATCGAGACTCGCGAGAGCCGCCGCGCAGCCGAGTGGATTGGCGGTGTAACTGTGACCGTAGTAAAAGGCACGGTCGGCATTGCCGAGAAACGCATCGTAGATTTTTCCAGTTGTCAGTGTGGCGGCCAGCGGTAAGTAGCCACCTGTGAGACCCTTCGCGAGACAGAGGAAATCAGGAATGACGTTTTCCTGTTGGCAGGCGAACATCGTCCCCGTGCGGCCAAATCCGGTCATCACTTCATCTAGGATGAGATGCACCCCATTTTCATCACACCACTGCCGCAGTGCCGCGAGCATTCCGGCTGGCCATGGCCGCATTTCGTTCACGCCTTGGATGAGTGGCTCGATGACGATTCCAGCGATTTTCTCCGAATCTAAATCTGCCAGATCGCTCAATGAGCTGACATGTTGAACCGGAAATCCCATTCCACGAAAGCATTCAGAAAATCGGCTAACTCCACCGAGTGAGGCAGCACCAAGCGTATCTCCGTGATAGCCGTTAGAGAAGGCGACGAAGTGATTTCGCTCAGGCTCCCCAGTTTGCTGGCGATATTGTAACGCCATTTTTAAAGCGCACTCCACCGCCGTCGAGCCATCGTCAGAGAAAAATACGCGCTCGAGAGTTTTCTCCGGGAAAAACCCACAAAGTCGGGACGCCAATTCCACCGCGAGTGGGTGAGTGAAACCGAGAAATGAAGTATGAGCCACTTTTCCTAACTGGGCAGAAATGGCCGCATGGATGACGGGGTGCGCGTGGCCGTGGATATTCGTCCAGATCGAGGAATTCCCATCGAGGTAGCGCCGATCCTCTGAATCCCAAAGCCAAGAACCTTCGCCACGGACTAAGACTAGAGGCTCGTGATCCGGCGCACACCACTCCGCTTGCCGAGTAAATGGGTGCCAACAGTGGAGTTGATCGCTCTCGATCCATTGGCGAGTTTCGTCACGCATGTCGTGAAGATGCGGATCACGATCATTTCTTCAACCGTAATTCCCCCGACCCAGGCTTCGTTGGGCTACTGATCCATGCTTTCGATGAGGAAACGAATCGTTTGCCAGCGAGCGGGATCACGCTATGCTTCACGCCCCGGTGCAAAAGATACCGGATTGTAAAAAAATGAATCATCCACATGTAGCGATCGTAGGTGCCACGGGTGCCGTCGGTGTTGAAATGCTCCTTTGTCTCGAACAGCGGAATTTCCCGCTCGGAAAATTAAAACTGCTAGCATCCGCTCGATCGGCGGGGAAGCAGATGACGTTTCGCGGGGAAACGATCTTCGTAGAGGAACTGACCCACGATTCATTCACGGGTGTGGACATCGCGCTGTTTAGTGCAGGCGGTGGAATTTCTCTCGAATTCGGACCATCTGCGGCAGCGGCCGGTGCCGTAGTGATCGATAATTCATCGGCCTTCCGAATGGACGATGGCGTGCCTTTGGTCGTGCCAGAAATCAACCCGCAAGCCGCTAAAAACCGCCCGCGCGGGATCATCGCCAATCCTAACTGCACGACGATTATTTCCCTGATGGCGCTCGCTCCTCTGCATCAAGCATTTGGGCTAAAGTCGATCATTGCATCCAGCTATCAGGCGGTTTCTGGCTCCGGCGCACAAGGCATCATTGAGCTGGAGGAACAGGTCAATGCCATCGCGAACGGACTGCCATTTTCCCCGAAAGTTTATCCTCGGCAGATTGCGTTCAACGTCATTCCGCAAGTGGATAGTTTCACCGAGAACGGCTATACCAAGGAGGAGCTCAAGATGCTTCATGAAGGCCGGAAAATCTTGGATTTGCCCGAGTTGCGAGTTTCCTGCACTTGTGTGCGCGTGCCAGTTTATCGCTCACATTCGGTTTCAATCACCGCGCAATTTGACCGCACAGTCGATGCGGATGCAGCGCGTGCCGCATACGATGGCAAATCTGGCATCCAAGTGGTCGATGATCCGGCGAACAAAATTTTCCCGGTGCCGCTTGATACGACAGGCAAGGACGATTGTCTGGTGGGACGAATTCGCAAGAATCTTGTGTTAGAAAATGCACTCGATCTCTGGGTCGTCGGCGATCAAGTGCGAAAAGGTGCGGCACTCAATGCCGTCCAAATTGCAGAGATTCTTTGAACGGAAATCCGGTCGATCTGGCATGAATCTCACCAAGTATCTCGCCGCCCGCACGGCTGAGGTAGAAGCTGCACTGGATGCATTTTTACCGAAGCATGATGTGCGTCCCGTGACGATCCACGAGGCGATGCGATACAGTGTTTTCGCAGGCGGTAAGCGGCTGCGGCCCTTGTTTTGCCTCGCTGCTGCCGAGGCTTGTCGAGGTGACATTTCTAACGCGCTCGCTCCGGCTTGTGCGGTGGAACTCATGCATACCTATTCGCTAGTCCATGACGATTTACCCGCGATGGATGACGACGATCTGCGGCGCGGCAGACCGACTTGTCACAAAGTTTATGGTGAAGGAATGGCCGTGTTGTGCGGCGATGCGCTACTCACCGAGTCATTCCTCGTCCTCGCCCAGACGCGAGAAACCGAGCTCTACAGCACGCGTGATTATATTTCCGAGCTGGCAGAAGCCGGTAGCAGCAAGAAGCTCATCGGCGGGCAAGTGATGGATCTGGAAGGCGAAGGGAAAAATCTCACCCAGAGCGATCTTGCCTACATCCACGGAGCGAAAACCGCAGCGCTACTTACCAGCTCCCTTCGTCTCGGAGCGATGACCGCCAATGCCAGTGTTGAGCAGTTAGAAATGCTGACCCGCTTCGGTCATGCTCTGGGTTTGGCCTTTCAAGTCATCGATGACATCCTCGACGTGACTCAAAGCACACAAGTTTTAGGAAAAACCGCAGGCAAAGACGAGGCGGTTGAAAAATCCACTTATCCCGCCATCCTCGGGCTGGCGGCTTCACGTGAAGAGGCGGCGAGACTTACCGCAGCCGCGATGGATGCGATTTTACCATTCGGGCAAGATGCCTCTCGCTTGAGAGAAATCGCGACTTATTTGTTGCACCGAGATTACTGAGAATTTCACTGCCAACGTTCCCGGTGATGGCCAGCTTGATCAATGGCAGGACTAAGCTGGAGGCCAAGAAGCCCTTGGTTTTGCGGACGATAAAATCGAATTTGAGGGCGAGTTATTCGAATAAGAATTCGAATGATTTTTACTCTCGAAACTAGAAATGCCTTGTCAGTGAAATACGGAATGTCCTCGGTTCTGCGGGATGTAAGTGAATATCCTCCACCCCACTCGCCGCTTCACCGGGAAGCCTCGATGCGTAGAAATACTCGATGTCATTGTCATCGCGTCCTAGCAGATTCAAGCAATCCACCGAAACTTCCCAATCATTTTTCCGGTAGCCGAGACGGGCATTCACCTGCCAGCTCGCTCTGGAATCCACGCTGCCGTCTTCGATCAATGGCCGTGGGCTGAAATAACGGGAGCGCAGGCTACCGAATAATCCTTCATCTTTTCCAAGCGTGATTCCAGTGTTCAGTGTGATCGGCACTGATCCTGGGATCTCATTTGCAGAGCCTACATCGAGCAATTTCCCTTCACTCAATGTCAGCTCATTGTCCAAGGTCACCCAATCCGTCGGACGCCAATAAGTGGACCATTCCACCCCATATCTTTGAGTCGCTGGACCCGCTTCGGACGTCCCTGCATCGCCCACATATAATAACTCCGAATCACTATGGAGATAGAAGAACGCCAGCGTGCTTACCACATCTGGAATCGCCTCCGTTCTCGCGCCGATTTCAAATCCATAAGTCTGCACGATGGGATCCACGGCATCGGCTCCGAGAGTCACTCCCCGTGCATCGTTGCTATGGAAACCCATACCCGCATTTGCATAGAATTCCGTATCTGCCCACGGGCCTAAGATGAGGTTCAACTTCGGGCTCACAGCGGCATCCGTCTCCGTTCCGGAGTTCGCGGGATCATCACTTTCCACATCGAAGTAGAATCCATCCGCCCGCAAGCCCGGCTGCACACGGAACCATTCGTTCACTTGATAGTTCGCCGTGGCATAGATCCCGACGTTACTTTCATACACATCATCGACCCTCACCGCACTAGTGCGAACGGTATTCGTTGTGTTATAAAGTCCGATATCATCTATGAAATCATGCCGGGTCTGAATCCCAAGGGTGAAGGTATTTTTCTCGCCAAATTCCCACTCGCGCCGTACCTCACCACCGAGAAAATAGCGACCATCTTCTTGTTCGAATTGATCGCCATTCACAGGATCATTCAAAAAGTAAGTGAAGTTTGAAAATAGATCGAGGTCGTAACGACCCACATAGAAATCCGCATGGGTGGTGCCGTTCGAGTGATCTCTATCCCAAGATCCCATCAGACTGTAGCGGCTAGAATCTCCGCGCACGCTGTTGTCGATATTTCCTAACCGATCAATCCCACCGCTGTCGATGAGCCGCTGCGGAATCTGGTCCGTGGAGTCCCAATCCGCGTCATAGCCCATCGCCGTGAGGCTAAAGGTATCACGCCCAGACTCCTTGAAATACTTGAGAAATCCATTGATGCGCTGTGAGTTACCCTCCCTCTCCCATGGACCGTCGTAATAGTTATACTCGAAGGCATAGGTAAGCCCGGAGCGATCACTGCTGGGAGTTTCCAGCCTGCCGGATTTCGCGCTCGAAGCCGTCGGACCCATTAGATCAATCGTATCGGCGATCAACCCTCGATAGAAGTGATGCTCGCCGAGGGTGATCGTCGCAATACCCTCAGGCAGCATGTCGAAATAGCGAAACTTCGCAGCACCTGCTGTACTCAGATCGCCGAGCTGGCCGTAAAATGGTCCCTTCCAGTAGTCGATCGTTTCGATCAACTCAGGGATGATCGGATTCAAATCCGCATAACCTTGACCGTGCGCGTGAGTAACGAAATTCACCGGTTGACCGTCCATAGAAATTGAGAAATCCGTGCCATGGTCGAGATTAAAGCCACGGACGAAATACTGGTTTGCTTTACCATCGCCCGAGTGCTGCGTGATGGTCACCCCCGGCACGACTTCGAGCAGCTCGCCACGCCGGAGGAATGGCCGCTCCGCGAGCTCTTCTGCGCTGGCTTGGCCTTTTGAAGCAGAGCCAGCGGTCCCGATGAGACTTTCTGCCTTACCCGTGACGACAAGGGCGGAGAGTTCTTGCTGGCTGGCATTTTGCGATGACGCAAGCTCCTGAGCATGAATGGTGATCGTTAAAAACGAGAGATGAAATAGGGGATAGGATAAAGGTTTCATGTAGATAAAAATGAGAAAATAGTCCCGCGAGAAAGGTCTGCACGTCGAGAAATTCTAGTATTTCTAACACGGTAAAAAATTCATTATAGAGAGAATTTTACTTTCACTACGCTTCGGCAAGTTCTTTGGATGCTGCGAAGTTGAAAGTAGGCATCTCATTAATTGCTTGTTAATGAGAATCGTTCTCATTAAAATGACCTCGTGTTATTTGATTTGGAGAGAAATGAGTATTGATGTCAGTTGGTGGCGAGAAGGATCTGGCATTCGCTATGGGCGAGTTTCTGGACGAGTCACTTCGGCGGGGTCGCGCTGGCGGGAGCCATCTGGCGGGAATATCTGGCTGTGGCTGAACCGCGCAGGTAGCGGGCTGTTGTGGGGAAAAGGCGAACGATTCATCCTTCATCCCGGCATGTATGCGCTCACGG
>JANORE010000569.1:0-3706 GCA_031415155.1 Akkermansiaceae bacterium
GGCTCATGACTGGCGCATGACACGTCTGAGCATCGACGGAAAAAAGATGAGATAGTTTTATCTAACGGCGAATTCAGGGCTTGGCATTGAAATCCTCTCGACTGACTTCCTGACCTCATTGGCTGGCGGTACGATGGTAGGAGCAGCACTGGTTTTCCGAAGAGATTTCAAAAATTCATCATGTTGCACGAGCTCCATCCGTCCATCGTGATGCTCAATAATGGCGGTTAAGCTTTCCACCCAGTCGCCGGAGTTGAGGTAATGAATTTCTCCGACACGTTTATCTTCCGGCGTGTGAATATGGCCACAAATGATACCATCGCACTTTTTATGACGGGCCAGATCTTGCAATAGTTCCTCGTAGCGATCGATGAAACTAACTGCGGATTTCACCTTGGCTTTGACCCGCTTACTCAGAGAGAAATATTCCTTCCCGCGCCATGATCTCCAGAGATTATAGAAACGGTTCACACGTAGCAGAAAGTTATATGCCACCGCGCCCAGTGAAGCGATCCATTGATGGTTGGTGGAGATGCTATCAAAGCCATCGCCATGAACGACGAGATATCGTTTTCCGGCTTCGGTGGTGTGGATATGCTCTTTCGTGAATTTGAGTCTGCCAAATGCGAGTGGTAGGAAACGCTCAAGAATATCATCATGATTGCCGCGCAGATAGATCACTTCCGTGTTATCGCGTTCCATCATTTTAAGAATTTTTCGAATGACTCGGCTATGGCGATTACTCCATTTCCCACCTCGTTTCAAAGCCCAGCCGTCGATGATGTCCCCGTTGAGCACGAGCTTCTCACAACGGATATGTTTCAGAAAATCGACGACTTCATTTGCTTTGCTATCGGGCGTGCCTAAATGAATATCTGATAGAAAAACCGTTTTACAATCATGCTTGGGTCGCTTCCCGATTTTACCGGGTTGGGGTAAATTTCTCTCAGCGATTCCGGCGATGGATTCCAGACGCGATTCGAATTCTTTGACGACTTGCTCCCAGCCTAGATTTTCAGCGACTTCGCGAGCTGCCAAGCGAATCGGTTGATGAGGGCGGATGGTTAGAGCGGTGATCGCGTTTTCGATAAATCCTTCGGCATCGCCTTTTTCTGCTTTTAATCCATTTCGGTCCGTCTGCACGTGCAGTCCTGCGGCGGCATAATCATAACTCACTGTCACCAGCCCGCTGGCCATGCCTTCTAACAAGACATTGCCAAATGTCTCGGTTTCACTAGGAAATAAAAGGACATCCGCCGAGGCATAGTGCCTCGCCAGATCTTCTCCAGTCTGAACACCCGAGAAGTGGACCCAGTCATGCTTTTCTGCGAGCCTCTCTCGGAGTGGTCCATCGCCGACGACGACACATTGGACATCAGGCACCCGACTTCGCATTTGCTCGAATGCACGCATCGCCAAATCCAAATTTTTTTCCGCCGCGACTCGGCCGACAATGACCACGACTGGAGCGCCCGGACTCGCCCCCCAGCTCGCCCGAAGAATTTCGCAGCGCTTGCTTGGATGATATAGCTCCGTATCCACTCCGCGTCCTAGAAGATATACATTGTTAAATCCTTCCGCCAGCAACTGATTCATCACCTCTCGCGAAGGGGTGAGTGTGCAATCGGCGCGTTGGTGAAATCGTTTAAGATATGCCATCGCCACGGGTTGCAATCCACCCATGCGATACTGCTCCATGTATTGATGAAAATTGGTATGGAATCCACTCGCGATGGGGATTCCTAAAGCGTTCGCCGCTTTGAGTGCAGATTTCCCCAGCGGGCTTTCCGTGGCGACATAGATCGCATCTGGACGTTTCTTGATCCAGCGAGCGCGTAATTTAAATGGCTCCGGCAGGCCGACTCTGACTTCACGATAGCCGGGCAATGGGATCGAAGCGGAGCAGGTTTCGCCGGGCTTCGCGCTCTCACCCGTGTGGATCACATGCACTCGGTGGCCGAGTTTTTTTAATCCCTCGCTCAAGCGCCCTAGAGTCATCGCGACTCCATTTACATCTGGCGCGAAGGTATCCGTCACGATGTCTATTTTCATGAGTGTTTGAAAGTTTAGATTCCCAAACAAAAAGACAACATATCTGCACCGCTTCTACGGCTTTGATTCGGTGACAATTTCGTCACATCAGGAAATGTTCGTTTCTGTTAGCTCAACGGCGCTTTGTTAGATAAGGATGAGCCGGGCGGATTCACGATGATCCGGGCCTCGGGATTATTGATGATGTAGGAATACGCCCAGCCTAACAGGACGGCGAGTTTGTTGCGAAAGCCGACGAGGAAAGCGATATGAATGAAGAGCCATGCCATCCAAGCGATGAAACCTCGAAGTCGTAGTTTACCCGATTTCACGACCGCATAGTTTTTCCCGATGATGGCCATAATCCCTTTATCAAAATAGCGGAAACGTGGGCGAAGTTCGTGTTTCCGATGGGCGAATTGACTGCGTTCGAGGCGGATTTCTTCCTTGAGGACTTTGGCAATGTGAGCACCCATTTGGACGGCTGCTGGCGCGACTCCGGGGACCATTTGATCATCGCAGTCTTTCATGCTGACGAGGTCACCCGCGACGAAAATGTCTGGGTGACCGGGAACGGATAGATCCGCATTCGGAGTGATGCGTCCGCCACGATCCATGGGCACGCCGAGCGCGGCGGTGAGAGGATTCGCCGCCACACCCGCCGCCCAGATGATCGCAGCGGCTTCAAGGGTGGTGCCATCCTTGAAGTCGAGTGCCCCGGCCCGGACCTCGGTCACTCGGGTGTGATTGCGGAGTTCCACGCCCAGACTTTCTAGGCGTTGACGAGCATAGAGGCTCTGGTCTGGATCGAAGGCTTCCAAGATGAGTTCCGAGCCTTCGATGAGAATGATGCGGAGCTTCGCGGTATCGATCCGGCGGAAGTTCGACTTTAAGGAACGGTGAACGAGATCGGCAAAGGCTCCAGCCAGCTCGACACCCGTCGGCCCGCCACCGACGATGGCCACAGTCATGAGTCGCCCGCGTTCGGCTTCGTCGGTGGTGAGTTCCGCGCGTTCGAGATTGGATAAAACCGTGCGACGAATCGCTTGCGCGTCTGCGAGAGATTTCAGACCGAGAGAGTGATTGGCCCATTCATCATGACCGAAGTAGCCGGTGCGGGCTCCGGCAGCTAACAAGAGATAATCGAAGGGATAAACGGTCCCAGAACTTCCAGTTGCTTGTTTTCCGGCGGTGTCGATCGTGGAAATCTCATCCATCAAGACGGTGACGTTTTTCGCATCGGCGAGAATCTGGCGGATGGAGCGCGCGATGTCTGGCGCGGCGAGTGACGCGGTGGCCACCTGATAGAGTAATGGCTGGAAAAGGTGATGGTTCATGCGATCCACCAGCGTGATCGCGAAGCGTTTGTCGTTGGCGAGTTTGAGCGCGCATTCAAGGCCAGCGAATCCGCCGCCGATGATGAGGAGTTTACGAGGCATGAGAGAAGTTGATGGTTAAGAATTGATCGTAAGAAGAAGAGATGTGTATCAGCAACCATTTGTTATCCACAAGCAACCTCATTGAGATTATGACTCACGACTAGCGTTATAGTAACTTTCTCAGAATCCCGGAGGCGAAGGGGGGTTGCCTTCTTCCGCGAGTTCGTGGAGGAAACGCGATCCAACATGTGCCGCGCCGTAGTTTCATCTGCTTGAGGAAGTTTTTCCAAATACTC
>JANORE010000570.1:0-2349 GCA_031415155.1 Akkermansiaceae bacterium
TTCATCGTTGCACGGCGAATTCAGGACTGGAAACGATGAGATAAATCGCGAGCTTCAGTCGGTCTTTCGGCCAGTTATACGCACTGTTCGGGCCGATGCGATTGAGCGCCTCACGGATGATTTGGAAACTCTGCGGAGTGAGGGTGCCGCCAGTGAGAGCGAGATCGAGACGGCGGATCAAGGGATCCGGATTCAGCGGTGGCGCAGAAGGATAGGGATCATTCACATCGCTGGCTTGGACATTCATCAGCATTTCCTGAGTGAGATTAAGCCTCACATTCCGATTCGTCGGTGCGCCCCAGCGGTAAAGTCCACTGAAGACCGCATTCCAGAAATAGTTAGGCGATGTCACTCCAGATGCGGCATTGATGATTTGCATTTCTGGTGAGACGAGGCCCGCTTGCGAAAGCGCTCCGGGTGGCGAGTAACTCGGTAAGTAAAAATTAAAAACGCTCGGTGAATCGAAAGGTTCTTGGACGTGATCCAGCCCGAATGCATCGAGATAATACCAACCACTCGGTGCAGAAGCATTAAAGGCGCGGGCGAAATTGACCGTCTTGAGAAATGGTTCACGGAGTTTCCCGTAAGTTGGATCGCTCATCATCACCGGATCGCGGGCTTCTGGATCGAGTAAAATCGCTTTCACCATCCGCCCCATATCTCCTCGAGGTGAAGCATTAAAAGCAGCAGATACCCGGCCAATATACGCGGGCGATGGATTGGAAGTGGTGAGCCGCTGGATGAGTAAGCGGCCGATGAATGGGCCTACGTTCGGGTGATTGAATAGATTACTCACCACCGCATTGACATCTGCTAGAGTTGCCGTGCCCGTGTTACCGGGGCTGGCCGTGCGTGCTGGTGTCGTCGCACCTAGCAGAAGAGTCTTCGGTCCGAGATCGTGAAATTCATCCCAGCCTTTCATCGGCTTGGTGAAATCCGAGTTATAGTTATCGTCGAAACGAGTGTAGTTCGAGCCGTCTTTATTGACGCCATACATCAGCCCAGTGAAAACCTTGGCAATCTCGGTAATGTTCGCATTATTATAAGTCGGGATTGGCTGGCCATTTCCATCTAGAATGCGAGCCCCATCTGGGTTGATCATCCATAGGCCGATGCTGAAGAGCTGCATGATCTCGCGGGCGAAGTTCTCATCAGGAAATGTCTTGGCGATCGGGTCCGACTTCTTGTTTCCGAGATGACTCAGATAGACACCCATACACGGCTGTAAGGCGACATCGCGTAGAAGATTCTCGAAATTTCCAAAGCTGTTTTGTAACAGCATGTCATAAAATCCCACCATCCCTTCCTGCTCAGCACCGAGGCGCTCCATGCGCTCTCCGATCACGAAAATCTGGCTCAGCGCGAAGCCTACACGCTGTCTGAGCGGGTCGGGAAGTTGCGTGGCGGTGGCATCAGGACGGAGTAGCGGCAAGCCCATCGCCCGACCCCACCATGCGTTCAATTTCTGATCATTGTAAATTTCCGCGCTACCTGGCTGAGCGATTTGCCATTGCACCATCGGTAACAAGGTGCCGACGGGGCGAGCCAGTTGATCATCGATCCACGCAGAGAAACCCATACTCATCAGCTCCTCCACATTCTCCGGGATCTGATCGGTGTCCGCAGCAGAGTCTTGGTCTGGGCCGAACGCCGCTTGAATGAGAAACCGCGCCGCCGCTTTCGCCGAGGGGCCGCTCGTCGCTGTTTCATTAAGAATAGAAACACTTGAAGAACTTTCCGTGCCCACCGAGTAGCCGGAACCCGCGAGCGCAGTCAGTATCACCGCCTCACTGGATTCGGCATCATTCGCATCTGCGAGTGGAGAAATTTCGATCAATACCTCACGCTGCCCCGCCGCGAAAACGGCAGAATTTACCATGATGGATGCGCCATAATCCACATCGCGAGTTGCCGAACCCGTCAGAGAAAAATTGACTGTCAACGGCTGCAAACCACCCGTCCGCCGCAACACCAGCACCGCCGGATCTGGCCAGAGTTCACTGCAAGTATCGTCATAAACCGCAGTCGTGATTGTATTCGCAGCCGTCAGCCCCGCGATCACTCGCTGAGAATCCGTTTGAGAAAATCGATCCGTCTGACTGCGATTCGGATCAAATCCCAGGGCGAATTCTTCCCAGTCATTCACTCCATCTGCATCCGAGTCCACATCAGAA
This sequence comes from Akkermansiaceae bacterium, assembly GCA_031415155.1. Lineage (GTDB taxonomy): Bacteria > Verrucomicrobiota > Verrucomicrobiia > Verrucomicrobiales > Akkermansiaceae > Luteolibacter. Next base: position 2,175 of record JANORE010000570.1, read on the forward strand.
ATCGCCATCCGAAAAAACTCTCGTCCGTCCGCCTGAGGAAGTTGTAACGCCATCGCCTCGCCAGATCCCATCGCCACATCACCCGTCGGCACGAACGACGTTAGATCATCAGAAGCCATCACCGCGTATTGTTTTCCTTTTGAACTTTGCCAAGAAAGGATCGGCGGCCCCGCCG
>JANORE010000571.1:0-4261 GCA_031415155.1 Akkermansiaceae bacterium
CATATCCAGAAATTGCATCATTCCGTTTAAAGAGCAAACTCGGATGAGTGATGATCAGGGCAAAGCTGGAATTTTCTCATGAAAATCACTTTGACAATCGTTTTTGATGTATTTACTTAGTGATGCACGCAAGAAAATTTCAAAACCTGATATTTTAGGTTTGAGCAGTCCGTGTAAATGATTACAAAAGCCGTCAGCATGAAAAAATCCAATACGATTCGACTTACATTACTAGCGCTCCTCGCAGGTACTGTCAGTCATGTTTTCGCCGCACCCTATGAGCCACAAGGTCGGCTCACTTCTTGGCCGCAGAAAAACGCTGATAGCCCAATCGCGATCAATCTGAGGGTATTTGGTGATGAATATCATTCCCGAATTGAGACACTTTCTGGCTACACGGTGATACATCGGTTTGAAGATAATTCTTATTACTACGCGCAGCTATCAACAGACGGGACGGCATTAGTTCGCACGAACACAATTGCCACCTTGCTACCGACACCCGAGATCATTGCCCGAGGAAAACATCTGGATATTCCTACCAATCTCATTTTCCAAAAAACTGCGGTCCTGAGAAATCAGCACGATAGCGCAAGAAAATTGCTTTGGGACCGGCGTCTCGCAGCTTTCCGAGGCGGAAATGCCACACCTTTTGTAGGTGAAGTCGTGGGCCTTACCATTTTGGTTTCTTTTTCAGATTCTGCGACAAATCGAGATGCATCACTAGGTCTTGGCTCCAATAACGCAAACCCACCGGTTCTGACTGAGGCTGTTGCGAACAATACGACGCTCGCTAAAGTGACGAGTTTTTGCAACACAGGCAACGACGGGATTCTTACAGTCGCGCCTATATCAGGGCTATATACAGCAAATTCAAATGTCGGTTCAGTTTACAAATATTTCTTGGATCAATCCGGCGGAAAGCTGAAATACGTGCAACTTGTTGGAGAGGTGACGATCGGTTCCAGAGCGTCATACAATTTTGAAGATCCCGGAACGAATAGCGTAGCAGCAGCAGACGCCAGAGTTGTAGGTGATAAAATCCTCACGGATGCCATTGCGGCACTCAAAGCACAGAATTTTAATTTCTCTCCACTGACTGCGGATACGGATGGACGCATTCTCGCGACGAATCTCATCGTCGCAGGTCTTGATTCTGGATATCCGATGCGGGGAATTTGGCCTCATACCTCTAGCGTGCCCGCACCTACGGAAAATGCTGATTCTAACAAACAAATTGGCCCACCTAGCCAACCCCGATTTATTTCCGGTTATCATATGATGATGGTTGGAGTGAACTTCAACAATACTCCAACAGTCGCGGTTCCTGCAGCCGTGAGTCCTACCTCTGTGAGGTATGCCACGGACCAACTGACGATCGGAGTTTTCTGCCGCGAAAATGCCAAAATGCTGTTCGGTGCTCCCGATCTTTCGGCGTTTCCAAATATTGGGGTGGGAAATCAATGCCTGATGGGCACAGGGGCGGTAGGCGGTGTCGCTAACGCGGCAGTTCTGGCCAATCTCTCAGGGAGTCCCAATCCCACTACTGGTGTTCTAACAGTACCCCAAACCTCTGCGGTTCCAGCCATCCCTGCGACCAGTTCTCTTGGTGGTCGGCGGCCGGCTCCCATGAATCCTCACTTTAAAAATTTGTTGGGCTGGAATACGGTGACAACCGTCTCGACGACGGCGTTTTCTTCCCGAGTACTTCCCACGACTGGAAATATCGCGTTAAGGATTCGTAAACCCGGTTCATTCACAGAGTCTTTCATCATCGAAAATCGTGGAACTCCAGATATTTGGATCGCGCCACCACTCGATACGGGTATCGCCATTTGGCACATCGACGATACGAGAAATGGTAATATTTTTACCGAGGCATCTACCCAGAATGGTGTCGCTCTTGAACAAGCAGATGGACTGGATGATTTGGGGAAATATCTTTCGGATCCAAATAATCTTAAAGAACCCATTCCAGCAGCGAATCATGGTGATGCTAATGATCTGTTCGATCTAGGGAAGCCACTATTTTCGAGTTCGACCACGCCTAATTCAAATTGGTTCGGCGGACAGCCATCCTCATTGAGAGTGAGAGTGGCAGGTAGTGCGCTAGCACCTAATGCAACGATTGAATTTGGGTTTGCTCCAAACACAATCGAAGTGGCCACTCCCAATAATGGGGATCTTGCCTTCTTGAAAAGAAATCTCGCGATCAGGTGGACGGCTAATATCACCGGAAACGTAAAAATCGAGCTTCTGAAAGGTGGCGTCTTCAATTTGCTCATTGCGGGCAATGAGCGCAATGATGGAGTATTTGATTGGCAAATACCAACCTCTACCCCATTTGCAAATAACTATTCCATTCGGATTAGCAGCCTCACAAATGCAGTGCCAACGAGTGATTTAAGTAACGGTAATTTCTCAATCAATGACGGCTTTTTCCCTCTGGGTGGGAAGTTCCCCTATGGTTGGTCCAAACCAAAAGGCAGTAAGTTTGCTTGGAAAGTTACAGATAGTAAAAGCTTTGAAGGTAGATATAGCTTGATCGCAGAAAAAGTGGGCGACGGCCAATCCGCCGGAGTCTCATATAGTTCGAACTTCAAACAGGGCACCATCGGGTTTTACGTGAAGGTATCAACAGAGAAAAGTTCAGACTATCTCCGCTTCTACATCGACAATGTTCCTCAAGTTCTTTCTTCGACAAATACGGAGACAAGGATCTCTGGCGAAGTGGATTGGAAATTCTTCTCCTTCCCTCTTGCTGCGGGTAATCACACTCTCAGGTGGATCTATAAGAAAGATGACAGCTTTGCCAGTTCAACGGATAAGGTATGGCTTGATGGAGTGACCCTTCCTGAAACAACCCAGGAAATTGCGGTTAAAGATCCTGCAGGTGTCTTTATTTCTGATGGCGCAAGTACGATTGCCTTGCCAGATGTAGGTGTCGGCCTGTCAGCAGCCGAACAATCCTTCAAAATTTACAATCTCGGACTTGCGGATTTGACGAGATTGAAAATCTCGGTTGAAGGTGAGAACAAAGATGATTTTATCATCTCCCCACCTAGTAAAAATTTCTTGAAACCGAATAAAAGCACCACATTTGGTGTGACCTTTTCTCCCAAAGCGGTGGGACTCCGAAAGGCAATCATTCGAATTGGCAGCAACGATACCGACGAGGGAAATTTTGCCATCGCTGTTGAAGCGAATGGCCTGCCAGCCCCTGCAATCGGAATCTATCAGCCGATTACGGTTGAGCTCACAGATAATAAGGGAACTCTCAACTTTGGGAAAACTAGCATCAAATCGAGTGGGAAAACGAAGACGTTTACGATTAAAAATAATGGTTCAGCAGTCCTCACCGATTTAGAAATTCGTAAGGACGGCAAATACAAGGGAGCCTTTGTGATCGGCTCACCCATTTTAACGGTGCTCGCCCCTGGGGAATCAACGTCGTTCAGTGTTAACTTTAAACCATCGAAGAAGAAGGATGGGCAACGAGCGGTTATCCATATTTTGAGCAATGATAAAAGATTCGATAAATTTGATATCAAGCTAAGAGGTGATGGCGTCAAGAAGCGTTCAAATTCGAAAGAGGCTTTAGTGTCTAACACGAAGTCGGTTTCAATCGTGGAATCAATGATTGATTCGACTTTCAGCTCTGGCGCGGGTGGGTTAAATTCAGTTTCCCCTACCACAACGATTGAGGTGATGGATGGTAAAAAATACCTCTCATTGACAGTCACTAAAAATGAAAAGAATGGTATCGTTGAAGTATCTCCAAATTTAATTGATTGGTATAGTGGCCCACAACACACAACGACACTCTTGGATAATCCAACAACTCTTAAGGTGCGTGATAACACACCGATCACCCAAGAAACAAAGCGCTACATCCGGCTTAGATAATCAGGAGTCCAATAGGGAAAGCTACCCGAAACTGTTATACTGCCACGCATGATAGTTTGTGGAAATGCCCAGAGCGTTTTCTACAAAACTTGAAGCGTGGCAGTCTATCTTAAGCCTTGGCGAGGCAACCCGGGCAATTTTGTGCGAAATGACCGGGATGGATTTCATCCAGTGATGGAGTTTTTTCTGTGAGGCAGAGACCCGGCTGACCGAGACCATTTCTAGGCCGGAAGGCACAGCCCACCGATGGACGGGATAAATCCGGCGGTAGGCCAGGGATGGTGTAAAGCGGCTCGCCTTTCGGATGGCTGGCAGGGATGGATTTCAGCAAAGATCGAGTGTAGGCGTGCAGCGG
>JANORE010000572.1:0-4312 GCA_031415155.1 Akkermansiaceae bacterium
CCGCCCACCGATCAATGCCAAGGTCGCCCCGGTGAGAGTCTCTGTCGTGACGGCGGCATACTGGAGATAAGTCGGCTCGGTGCCAGAAACGTGACTGGCCTCCGTGCCGTGCAGCCATGTTTTTTCACGCTCTAAATCTTCGACCGCACGGGTGAGTTCGATCTCTAACCGATTTTGCCAACCCGCATCCAGAGTGGTGAAAACTTGGAGTCCGCTTGATGCGGTGTCGGTCACTTCCAGGAACCGATCCAGCTCGCGACGCACGGCTTGCAATGCATAAGACGTTTGCGTTTCACGCTCTTCTTCCCTCACCAGCTTGACGGGTGTGGCCATGATGGTATCGCGGCGAGCCTCGTCGATCACGCCCATGGAAATCAGTCGATTCAGTGTTTGATCGCGTTGCTCAATCGCCGCTTGTAGATTTCTGAAGGGAGAAAAAATATGGGGTCCACGAATGATGCCGACAATCATCGCGCATTCCCCATCGTTGAGCTCACTCGTCGTCTTACCGAAGTAAGTGCGCGCTGCTTGCTCGATCCCATAGGCACCCGCCCCGAAATAAATCCGATTTAAGTAATTTGTGAGGATTTCATCCTTGGTGTAGGCGGCCTCCACACGGAGCGTCAGGGCGATTTCTAGGAATTTCCGATGCATCGACTTTTGCCTCACATTGAAGCTATTCCTTGCGAGCTGCATCGTCAGTGTGGACGCGCCTTGAGTGAAATCGCGGTCCTTGATATTCCTAACAGTCGCCCTTGCCAGCCCTCGAAAATCGATGCCGTGATGTTCGAAAAATCGGGCGTCTTCGCGTGCGCGGAGTGAGCTGACGAGGAAATCTGGGATATCGGATCGCTTGACCAGACGACGTGAATCACTACCCGGCGCAGTGATTTCTCCACCTTTACGATCATAGTAAAGCGTCCCGGATGGAAGTTTAGCGACTTCTGCCATCTCAAACTTCATCGAGAGCATGAAGTAATAAAACAAAAAACCTAACAGGCAGACAAAGCCAAAGATGGAAGCTTGAAACAACAAGCGAGCTGGCCAATGGATCCAGCGCGGAAGCCAGCGCTGCCAAAACGCAGGAGGACGAATAGGGTGCCAGGTGGACATGGAAGAAACTGAGAGTTGAAGGAAAAATGATGTAAAATCCAGACGAATTTATGGGTCCACAAGTAACCAGAAATCGCCGCTTCCAAGTTGCCAAGTACGCGGCTTCCAGCAAAGGTGCTGCAAATTCATGGCTTTTCCAAAGGGATTTCTTTTCGGCACGGCAAACGCTGACCATCAGGTGGAGGCGCATGATCCCCAGCGGGAAGACGTGTGGGATCTGTGGGAACGCTGCCAAGGACTCACCCCGCGCGGGCAGGCGACGGATTTTTGGAATCGATATGAGGAAGATATTGCGGCGGCGGCTGCGATGGGTTGTAAGTTGTTTCGTTTTTCCACGGCATGGGCACGGGTGGAGCCCGAGGATGGAATCTTCGATATCGAGGTGCTGGCGCATTATCGAAAAGTCGCGGAATGCGTGCAGAGTCATGGCATGAAAGTGATGGTAACACTGCATCACTTCGTCTGGCCCGTGTGGCTGGAGCGAGATCATGGCGGAATGATCGGAGGGAAATTTCCTGATCTTTTCGCGAAATATGCAGATCGTGTGGCCGAAGCGTTAGGTGATTTAGTCGATTTCTGGATTACCTTTAATGAGCCGAGTCAGCTCACCTTTGGCTACATCAAGCCGTGGTGGCAGAGTCGCTATTTTATGCCGCCAGGCTTGCCGCGTGGGTCGGATGTGGATGCGGAGGCCGAGGCGGTTGGCAAGCTCATCCCGAGTCTTTTCTTGGCAAATGCTCGCGCGCGAAGGGCCATCCAAGCGCGAAAGGCGGATGCTAAAATCGGTGTAAATCCTTTGGTTACCGGCTTCCCGACGTGGCTGCAAATGCTCATGGACTTCGGTGCCTGTCATCGCGGTTTATCGGAAGCATTGTTTAAATTTACCAATCGCGGTGCTCTCGTGAGTGAAAAGAGCAAGGTGGATCTCGTCATCGGTGGAGTGACCGAGGAGGATCATACCCGCTTTAAAATGAGCGATCCATACTTGCGAACGGGTAAGGCGGTGATCGTCAAGGCCGATTATCAAGGTGAAGGACTCGTGTCTTTAGCGCGACGCAGAGTGGGCGTGATCGGAATCGGCAATCAGCCGATTTCTTGGAAGCGAGACTTGCCAGAGACTTGCCGAAAAAAGATTTTTTCTAACTATCATGAAGCACGCGCAGCCTTACAGGCAGGCAAGATAGAAGCCGTCTACGGTGACGCGCTTTTTCTGTTGTCCGAGGGACTAAGTGGCACAGGTCTACGTTTCCTCGTTACCGACTTGAGTGATGAAGCCTATGTGGTCGCGGCTCCACATGGTCACTGGCAACTCTTAAAAATGGTGAACAAAGCGGTGGCAAGCTTCCAACTGGAAATTGCAGGGATTGTGGATCAATTGCCCGTGGCCAAAGAAGCGACGCGGCCAATTTCTTTACGCGAAGTGCTCGGTGATCAACATGGAAGCTCTCAAGAAAGATTAAAAAGTCGTGATTTACGGCGGATACTACGCCGTGGGAAAATCCGCATTGGCATCCGGAAAGACGCCCCAGGAATTTCCTCCGACAGTCACGGTGAGGGTCTGGAAATGAAACTTGCACGGCAGATTTCACAGGAAATTTTTAATGATGAGAGTTGCCTAGAAATGGTTCCGCTAGAACCACGTGATCGACTCAAAGTATTACAAGCGAAGTCGAGTTGGCTTAACTGGGCGTGGAGATTTTGGGGCACCACAACCATGATTGCGAATTCGAATTGGTGGTATCTTGGAACGTCTGGACGCCTGCCCGTGGAGCTCTGCCCGGATGAAGCCATCGGCGCGCAAGACTTCGTCGGACTCGATTACTATTGGGGCTTACCCACATGGAAATTGGGAAATTTTCGTTCACTCGAAGACGCTGCACACGGTCGGTTTCTCAAAGCGCCTGTATGGCCGAAGGGCCTCTATCATGCACTCAAGCGGTTTCATCGTTGGTTTCCCGAGCAAGAACTTTTCATCGTGGAAAACGGTAGCGTCCCCATCGCCAATGGAATTTCGCGATCCGAATATCTGCGTTCACACATCGCCGAGGTCGAACGCGCACTCGACGATGGCGTGCCTGTGCGAGGTTATAATTTTTGGTCAATCACTTCGAACCGCGAGTGGGGCCACGCCTTTGATCCGAATACCGACTTTGGTCTCTATTTCGTGGATTTAGATAAAGATTCCACATTGAAGAGAACCGCAACGGACGAAGTGGAAGTCTACCAAAAAATCATCCGGTCGGTTGAGGTTTGATCGTTATGGATTGGTCACTGTCATCTCGCAAGGACATCGTAATTTCCTGCTTACGTTGACGCGAATGAGGCACTTCCTGAGAATATAATTAAAAATGGTAGTTTTGTACGTTAGATATAATTCTTGATAACCCGAGAACTGCCTCTTACCGAGATGGCGAATCATTATTCTAACTACATGAAACTCCATCGTCTTGCCCTCACTGCCAGTCTTGCTGGCTCATTATTTCTATCATCTTGTGCTAGCAAGTTCACCGATGCCCAACGCGCAGGGCTTTCTACCGTGGCGGTTGCGAAAGGGAGTGTGCATCCAGATGCTTATGAAGAACCTTATGGTGGTGATATTCAGGCAAGAAATGCGGCAAGTAATGTGCAGGGTGCTGGTGCTTTGGGGGTCCTCGTGGGAGCAGCAGTTGGCAGCGCGATCGCGGGAACTCAGAATGCAAGTTTCAACGGCAAAAATAAGAGCCACTTCCCCGCAATTGAGCGCAATACTCCAAAAGATATCGGAAACATGATGTCGCTTAAAATGAAAGACTCACTCAAGAAAGACTCATTCTTCAGCATGCGCCTTCGCGAGAGTTCTGGTAATCAATTCACCTCGGAAGTGACCTCTCATCGGTTGATCCGCATCACTAAAAATGACGATGGAGATCTCCTGCTGACTCCTCAGATCTATGTGAACATTTATTTAAAAGATTCGGCTGGGAAGAATCTAGCAGGTGGAGAATACATCGGGACGGCCATGGTGACTCATACGGCTGCGGAGTATGCAGGAAGTGCCGAGAAATTAAAGCAGGCTTACAGCGCGGCTCTTGATAACGCAGTCCAAGCATTCATGGCCGGACTCGCGATGAAGACACAGCCTTGAAAAGCCCAAATCAAAAAACGGCCAAGTTTCCACTTGGCCGTTTTTTGTGATTATGCTGCCGCGCTTCATATTTTG
>JANORE010000573.1:0-3909 GCA_031415155.1 Akkermansiaceae bacterium
CGGATTTTCCTCGCGAAACCCGCCTTTGTTTTCATGGACCGCCCAGGGAGTGCGCTTCCGAAAAGCCAGATTTCCACCATCCTCGACATGCTCACTGAGCAACAAATCGGCGTGATGATCCTATCGAAAAATGGCGAATCCCGTCTGCGCTACGATGCCGTCCTCGAAGTCAAAATCGACGGCACATGGGAAGTCCGCCAAGAAGTATTCATCGATACCAACGGTGACTTGAATGACTTGACCTGCTAGGACCATCTACTCTTGGGCTGTAAAACGCACCCGCCCGAGTCATGCCGCAAGCCTGCACGTATCCACTGCAAGCTGGCACGTATTCTTCGCAAGCCCGCGCGTATTCTCCGCAAGTCTGCGTAAATCCACGGCAAGCCTCATCCCCTTTTCGCCTCCTTGCGCGAATCCTCCGCGAGCCTGCACCAGCCCTCCGCAAGCCTGCAGCCCTCCTTGCACCGTTGCAGAATCATCCCGCAAGCCTGCGCGAAACTTCCGCAAGTTTACCGCCCCCGCCGCAAGCTTGCGCACACCCGCTGCAATTGGAAATCCAGCCCTCAAATCACCGAAGAATAAAAGTGTATCTTCCTGTAATCCTGATATTTACCTCAAATATTGATCTGCGAATATATCTTATCCCTTGATCTTTCTCCTCAAACAACCAAACCAAAAAACTACCCATTATGGTCCACGTATTCCCAAGAACAGACACCGAACTCCTCCCATGGATGCAGAATTTCTGCGTAAAATTCGCCGTCCATGCCTCCCCGCTCGGGATGACTCCGGCGCAAGTCGTGGCCGTGACCTCGGACTGTAATATGCTCATTTACCTGCTCCAGACCTATGTGAATATCATCCGTCACGATGCGAGCGAGGCGACGAAATATAAGGATTTGATCAAAGATGGACCCATCGGCACACCCAGTGGCGGGCTGCCAGCCTTCACCGGGATGCCGCCCGGCCCGGCAATCGTCACGGCAGGCGTGTTGCCGCGCCTGCGCCTGATCATTCAAGAAATCAAAAGTAAGCTCACCTATAATGAGGTGATCGGCACCGATCTAGGGATCATCGCCACGGCGGCGGCCCCCAATAGCAGCCCACCCGTCATCACCGTCACCGACGTCCATGGCGGACACGTCACCCTCGGCTGGTCTAAAAATGGTTGGTCTGGCGTGAAAATCCAAGCCCGCGCCCCAGGCACGGTGGACTGGACCGATCTCGGCTTGGACCTCTTCAGCCCATTCGTGGATACCCGTCCGCTGCACACCGCGAACACCCCAGAAATCCGCGAATATCGGCTCTGCCACCTCGATGGCGACGAGCCACTCCAGAACTGGTGTGGGGTGGAAGTCGTCACGGTGAAGCCGTAACGGGAGCGTAAAAATCAGGGGGCGTGGGTGATGTCACCTGCGCCCCCTTTTTTTTGAACATCGAAGGGAAGAGAAGGAGGAATCACTGCCGTCATTGCCGCTTACGTTTCGCCAGTAGAGTGAAGAGGCTCATCACGAATAAGATCGAATACGAAGGCTCTGGCACTTGACCTGCGAAAATCGCCTTTCCCGGCTCTGTCTCGTATGCCCATGAATTGATCCGGCCTCCGAGGATGCCGCTAGGAAGATTCCCGTGGAAAACAATATTACCAGCTTCGTCATATACGGGAAAAACAACACTCGGGTGACCGAACCCTCCAAATTGGATCCAGCCGTAATGAGTCAGACCATTGATTTTAAATTCTACCCCGATATAGGCATTTTGATACTGCATCGCTCGTGGTCCGAAGTTGAGGCCAAAGCCTTCCCCGCCCCCGCGATTATCCTTGTCGCTATACCAGCTTCCAAGAAGTGATGAGGTATTAGAACCGATGATACTTCCCGCATTTACAGGATCAACATATCCACCAAGGTCAGGAGGATCGGCCAAAGTACTGATGAAGCGGTTCTCACCATATGATCGGAACGCAGCAATAAGACTACCATCGCTAGTGAAACGGTAATCAGCGATTCCGTCGGCATTCATGTCAAAATTTTTGTCCGTAGAACCGACAAAATCGAATGTATTTGGCTCGTTACCTCGAAAAGTAGCAACGACTGCACCACTTGCTTTTGAATAGAGCAGGAGCGTCAACAAAGTGAATAGCTTTACATTCATCGACTGAAGTTATTGCCCACGACGCATTCTCCAGAAGCGCTTGGATTCTGTTGGGTTTCTGCTCGTCAGCACGGTGGTTGCGCTGTTTTCTGCTTTGACTGTTGATAAGGATGACCATGAGCCAACTTCCAGAGTCGTGGAGGATTCTAAGGTATAGAAAGCACCGGGATCCGATGAAAACGTAAGGCCGTATTCATCCATGTTGGAGGGATTTTGAGTAAAGCTAGAACTGGTGATGATGGGTGCTTCGAGGGCGATTCCACTGAGGATGAGCGAGATTTTTTGACTTCCTCCTTGTAAGGCTCCGTTGGGAGAAATCGTGATTTTCAATCGTCTTTCTAGCGCGGTTGGATCGACAGTGATTTTTTCGACGTTGTTGCGATTGTCCGTTCCGCGAATTGCGGCGGCTCCTCGGATTACCGCACTTTCTCCAGTTAAATCAGGATTGAGCACCCATGGTAGATGATTCGTAGAAGTCGCAACGTCTTGGACCACCATATCGATGTTGTTGACCAGCATCGGAGTTTGCCCATCTAAAACCGAACCAAGTGGAGCCGGATTTCCTGCCGGGTCATTCCAAGCAAGAGTAAGCTCCCCCATAATATTCGCTGGGAGTTTGACATAAAATGTCTTCGGGGTTCCCGTGCTAATCGAGAATTCTTTGATCAAACTTCCCCGGCCCAGCGCAGCATCGGCCTCTAGGAGAGACACAAGTTTTTCTGCATTAAATATGCCGTGGCCTTTTGGATAGTCAGGACCTGGCGCCCCAACATCTGACACGGTTTGAATCGAAGCGGCACGCCAAGTGGAGGCTAAAAGCCGCCCCGCCAATGGGAAAAGCTGCTTTCTCCGTTGTTCTGCTAACATTAAGCCGCCGCTGACAGAGGGTGCCGCAAAACTGGTTCCTGCTAGATTGATCTGTCCTAGATTATCTGGACTGATCCCATTGTAGTAGGACGTTAAACTGACTTTATTGGCAGCGAAGAGGGAGTTGCCGAATCCCAGTGCGGAATTTCTCTGACCCACGGCCACCAAGTCAGGCTTGATACGCCCATCATCGGTCGGACCAGCCCCGGAGAAGGAAGAGATCGTAAAAGCTGCGCCATTCAAATCCGTGATTGATCCCACAGTGAGGACATTTTTCGCAGTAGCTGGAGCAAGAACCGTATCGTAGCCATCGTCACCATTCACCCAATCTCGAATCGTCGTGGAAAAAACAAACGCCCCAAAGGCATCACGGGTAACATGATTATAAGTATTGTTTGGAGCGACTGGATTACCTGGGCCACCGCCTGTGGGATTGCCTGAAGCATAAATAGGGAGGTGAGTTTCCGCGCTACTCACAAATTGGTCGAGACCTCTTGAAGAAACGCCAGTGGATTCAGTTGGTGAATAGACACCCAATCGGGGATCTTCAGTAAATAGCGAGTATTCCCAAAATAAATAAGTATTCCCAAAGTTGTCTTGAATGGTGCTCCAACCTCCGCTTAGACCATACGAATGATTAGAAAAGCTCTGTCCATTCAAGGCGGTGTTGCTTGTTTCAAGGACGAAATCCGTGAGATTGTATCCATGCAATTCTCCTTCATAGGCCACTCCGCGAAGTTCTTTTCCCAGATTCGTGGAATTTCGAAACACATCGAGAATGCCTCCACCAATGATGACATTGGCCACCGCTGTGCCGTGATTACTGGGAGCACCGCCGTCCGGCTGCACGGCTCTACCACCGTTGAATTCCGCATGGCTGGTAAGGAT
>JANORE010000574.1:0-2043 GCA_031415155.1 Akkermansiaceae bacterium
CCGAAAAAACTCGCCGACCTTCTCGCCTGGAAACATTCCGGCTTCCACATCCACGACGGCACCCTAAAACCCGTCCGCCAAGTCATCAGCCGAGAGCAAATCGAACGCTCCCTGCTCACCTCAGTGAGCATTTCCTGTAATCCGAAGGCTGATTGGCATGGAGTGCGCGATAGCGTGCTCAATTCTTCCTCCGTCTCCACGGGCTGTGGGAACCGAAGCGCAACGGAGATAGACTGTCCGAAGGGCAGCCCCGCGAGGGGTGGAGCGATAGCGACATCAACGGCTCATCCAGCTCCCACGCCCGCCACCGCCGCCCTTCGACATCGAAAAACGCCGAGGGATCGGAGGCGTTTTGGACGCAGGCGAAGCCGGAGCCAGAAGGGTGATCCCGCCGGGCGGGGCGGGCGAATCAAACCATGGACCCCATCGAGCCGCCGTGGCTGGAGATCAAGGAATGGATCCCCGATGACGAACCGAACCACGACTGGTTCAATCGTCCCCGAGATCAAGTCGCCAGCGATCCCGACCGGTTTGACCAAAGCCCTGCATGGCAGGCATCGATGTCTATTTCGACAAGGTCGGTGGCGAATCCCTCAAAGCCGCGCTGACAGCGTTGCGGGTGCATGGCCGCATCATCGCCTGTGGTGGCATCTCCTCTTACAACGACGAGAAGCCCAAGCCCGGCCCTGCAAATCTCTTCAACATGACGACCAAGCGACTCACGATGAAGGGAATGATCGTTGGCGACTGGTTGGATCGCCAGCGCCAGTTTGAAATTGAGGGGCGGCACTCACTTCCAAGCCGGCAGACTGAAGAGTATGGAAACCGTGGTGGACGGAATTGATCAAGCCGTGGCTGCTCTCATCGGCCTCTTTGACGGCAAGAACCTGGGCAAGATGGTCGCCAAGTTGTCAATGTAGGGTAACACCCCATCGCGGAAATGGTGCTGTCGGGTATAGCGTAGCACGTTATGAAAATAAGGCTTACGGCTGAGACCGGATCTGCGGGAGAGCAATTCGCGATTGTATGCGCCCGCAATACCGTCGGTGTCCTGGAAAACTTATGCCGCTTACAGCCTCCACGAGGCGCGGCGGCCGGTTGGAAGAGGCACCGGTCTTGAATCTACCAATTTACTACCACACTCGGTGGCACTGAAACAAAACAAAACAAAACAAACTGGAAACTAAATATGAAACACATGATATCACACAACAAACCCGCGCTGACTCTCGCCCTTGCGGCACTGGTGGCGACCACCGGCTTCATTGCAGCCGAAACCCATGAGGACAAAGCAAAAGACCGTGCATCGGAAAACACCGATCGCAGCGACGCGAAAGCCAAAGTCGGCGATATCGTCGCCGTCGCCGATGCATCGGGCAAGTTCAAAACGCTGTGCGCAGCGGTGAAGGCCGCTGGGTTGGAAGAAACCCTCCAGGGTAAGGGACCGTTCACGGTCTTCGCCCCCACAGATGAGGCCTTCGCCAAGCTGCCCAAAGGCACACTCGATGACCTGCTCAAGCCAGAGAACAAAGAGAAGCTCGCAGGCATTCTCACCTACCACGTTCTAGCCGGAAAGGTCATGGCCGCAGACGTGAAGACGATGAAAGCCAAAACCGTCAATGGCCAAAGCCTGGATGTGATGGTTGATGGCGGAAAAGTCACCGTGGACAAGGCCAAGGTCATCATGGTCGATGTGGCTGCCAGTAATGGTGTCATTCACGCCATTGATACCGTGCTCATGCCTAACTAATGGCGCGGAACGGCGCACGGGTGGAGGGCGTTCCGCCTCTCACCCGTGCTCTTCCACCGTCTGAATTCGACACAATCAAACCGCAAACAACATCATGAAGACCATCGTACAAACCATCACCGTCAACGTTCCATTGAGACAAGCCTATAACCAATGAACCCAGTTCGAGGATTTACCACACTTCATGGAAGGCGTCAAACAAGTAAATCAATTGGATGATAAGGTACTCCACTGGAAGGCGGAGATCGCTGGGAAATCCGAAGAATGGAATGCTGAGATCACGGAGCAAGTTC
>JANORE010000575.1:0-3030 GCA_031415155.1 Akkermansiaceae bacterium
CGATGACCAGATTGGCAGTGGAGGCGAGATTCGTCCCAATGCTGAGGGTTCCAGCACTGATGGTAAGCGGGCCGGTTAGAGTCAGGCTACCGGTTAGAGTGAGTATGCCAGCACCGGTCTTGTTCAAACTGCCCTCGCCGGAAATATCAGAGACCAAGCTGACATCGGTGGCTGTTGCCAATTCAAGCACACCGGCGTTGATGACGATTTCCTCGGGTTTCTGGTTGGCCAGATTGTTGAAAACCTGTGTGCCGCTTCCATTTTTCACGACTCGAATAAAACTCCCTGAAAAGTGAGTCTCGGCAATCGCGCCCGAGAAGGTTCCGCCGCCACCATTCACGCCGACGAATAATTGTCTCGCGCCGGCGGTCCATGGATAGTTAAAAGCAACCGCTCCTGCGCCACTTAGGGAGTTCACATAAACCGGATTACCATCCCAAAGGTCGAGGGTGCCGTTGATCTCCATGTTGGCCTTGTTATTTGTCCAAACTCCCTTGTTCCATCCACCATTCTGGAGCGTGACACCGCTGTCGATGGTGATGAGACCTCCAGTCATTGCAAATTCCGTGACACCAGTAGCGCTGCTGGTCGCAAGCTCGATTTTTGAGTCCGCGTCTGCGGAAACTCTCAAAGTGCCATCGCCGAGATAGGCTTGCTGCGGGTTATCGAAGTTGAGGATGACAGTGTTCGCTTCAATGAGCGGATCGAAGACGATGTCGGACACGTTAGATGTCTCGAAAACCGCCGGATTTGCGAGAAGAGTCGCATTCAAGCGCTTTCCATTGATGGAGACTCCTCTGAAGTAGAGGTGGTCGACGGGTCCTAATACCGAACCATTCAAAGAATTTTTAGCCCCCCATGAGTGAGGGTGGCGATATTCGATATTTTCAAAACGTATGCCTGCGAAGCCGCTATCATTATCAATTGGAATATTTAACCCAAAAAGTGAGCGAGTTGGACGAGGGTCCGTCACGCGGATGTTGCGAAAGATCATGTGTTGAGCGGTATTCCTTGTCCCATCCGGATAGGTGCCACCTGCACCCGACCCGACGCTATCAATGACCGCTCCGCCCCAATTGGACCTCGCGTAGATGATATCGCAATCTTCAATGACCGCATGGTGTCCTGCACCAACGGTGCCACGGGCGATGAAACTGCCTCTGAAGGGAGTCCCATTGCAATCGAACCAGAAGACCACACGCCGGACATCATCATAAGAGACGTATGGGCCATCGTCTTGGAGGCGGAAGAAACAGTCTTCGACGCCGCCGGGGATTCCTCCCATATCAGAGTTTGCTCGCCACGAGATTTGTTTGATCCACTTTCTGGAATTCCTTGCGCCAAAGTCGAAGGAAATCCCGTGATTGGCAGGGTCAGCAAGGGTGATTCCCTCGAAGCTGCAATCGTATCCACTGCTCAGAGTGATCGGACGCTCATGAAGAATCGTCCCCGCTTGAGCTGGCAACTGCCAGTAGGGATCCAAGTAGTGCGGCAACCTCGCACCGGAAATCGTGCCATAGCCATACACTCGGACCTTATCCTTTCTGCTCGCCTCTGCACGGCCATCGAAGGTTCCATAGATCAGGGCATCGCCTGGAATGTAGCAGGTCTTATTGCTCATGAGAACGTAGCCATCCCCGTTCGTCCAAATGCCTGGGGAGCCGTCTGGGTTGCGTGAAAAATAGTGCACACCCGGCCCAAAGTAGAGGGTCGTCCATGAAGGATCATCGGGGGCGGGTAACGGATCGCCGGGTGCGATGAATCGTACTCCGGGGTCTCCGATCACAGGTTTGTCGGCGATGACTGGGTTCGCGAATATGGAGACCGCGTGTGAGCCGTTGAGTTTGCTGGCGTATGGCTTGGATGAGGCGAGTTCCGCTGGGGCGGAGCGAGGAGCATCCCTTGTGTCCATCTGCCCGTCGATATCGACTGTGATCAGCGCGGGTTCATTCATCGTCACGTAGACATCGCCATGGATCACCTCACAGGACTGAACTTTATGAGATGGATGAGCGTTCGCCATGAAGATGGGGCCAGAAGGCGCGCCGCTCACGGTATTACGCGTGATTTTGACAACGATAGGCGTGTTCCTGCCCAGTTCAAAATTGCAATAAGTATGCGACCATCCTCCGATCTCGCCCGCATAGTAAGCGGTGGAATACGGGTCTTCCCAGCTCTTGCACTCGGAGAACCACGCAAATGGAAGCTCCCAATTGGTTGCGTTTTGCTTGAGTGGGGCATTGAGCAGACTGACCTTTTGCACCGAATAGGTATAATAGGGCGAAGGCGCAAGACCTGTCACCGGATCATAGACGAGCAATGTCCCCTCGTTAGAAGGAGGTAGCGGTGCCGCGGCTTTGTTCTCAAAGATGAATTCCTTCAAATTCAATAAGCTCCCACTTTGGCTGTTGGTATCGACGAACTTTAAATACAGGTTGTGAATCCCGCTGACCGGCTGCGACAGAGCTGCTGTATATTCGCGAAAAAGAGTCCAAGAACCCGTATGGGTGACATCCAAAGTTGCGATACGGGGACCACTCAGCGAATCGAGGCGCATTTCAACCGTTCCTCCTTTGTTCGAAGTGGCCGCCAAAACAGTGACGAGATTGGCCCCCTCGCCGAAATTGAAATTTTCATAAGAGACCCATGAGCTGTTCCTCAGCGCACTAATCCCGTTGGGCCCCGTGACTACTGGCTCGCCGCCGGCATTCGACTCCTGACTGAACTGGTCGGCCCCGATGATCCGTCCGATGGTATTGACTCCTGAAGGGAGATTCTGGAAAACGAATTCTTGGATGTTATACAGTCCCCATCCATTGCCAACAAATCTGAAATACAAGTCCTGAACCCCACTCAAAGACTGGGTGAGTTCCGCACTAAAAGGCTGAAAGTTATACCAATTTCCAGTCCCAGGAATAGTAACGACTCCAATCGGCGGGCCGTTTGTGGGATGGGCAACACGTATTTCTACGGTTCCTCCATGATTCTGTGAGGCTCCTTTAAGGGTGATAAAATTGGCTCCCGTGCCGA
>JANORE010000576.1:0-2274 GCA_031415155.1 Akkermansiaceae bacterium
GTCCGGCATACTCACATGATCACCGGAGATATGGGGGAAACGGCGCTACTCGCTCGTCAAAATCGACTCGGCGAAGCATCGCTCCGTCCACTCGTGCCGATCAAGTGCATGCTTGCTTCTCCCCTCGAGCGAGATGAAACCGATGATCGACCCTTGTTCGAGAAGCTGCCCTTTACCCCGCCAGTCTGGCTAGAGCCGAAGTATGATGGCATCCGCGCCCAACTGCACAAAAACGGCGATGACGTCGCCATTTTCTCACGGGATCTCCGCCCGTTGAACGAGGAATTTCCTGAATTGATCGATTCAGCCCGCAAGCTCGCCGGGGATTTTATCTTAGACGGTGAGCTGATTGCTTATGCAGAAGGTCGTAAGCTTGGCTTTGCCGATCTGCAAAAGCGGCTAGGTCGCCGGATGTCAGACGGGGATTTGTTTCTAACGGATGCCAGCCAAGAACATTCCGTGCCACTCCGTTTCATCGCTTTTGATCTATTATGGCATGATGGTGAAAATTTATTAGGTCACTCCTTATCGGATCGGCGGAATCAATTAGAATCGCTCGCACTTAGATTGCCTTTCGAAACCATCGTCATTCAAAAAGCTGTCAGTGCGTCTGAGATAGAAGTTGCTTTTAAGCAAGCGCTGCAAGATGGACATGAGGGCCTCATTGCCAAAGATCCAGCGAGTCATTACGTGCCAGGAAGACGGGGGAAATCATGGATCAAACTTAAGGGGGTGATGCCAACGCTCGACTGCATCGTCGTCGCGGCAGAGCAAGGTCATGGCAAGCGATCTGATGTTTTATCCGACTATACCTTTGCAGTGCGCGATGAAGTAAGTGGTGAGCTTCGGATCATCGGCAAAGCATATTCTGGCCTGACAGATGATGAGATTGAAGAACTCACGGAACATTTCCTACGGCACACGCTTCACAAGGAACGGCGTAAACATCTCGTAGAACCGAATGTGGTCCTGGAAATCGCCTTCGACGCCATCCGGCTTTCACCGAGACATGATTCGGGTTTGGCGTTACGTTTTCCACGTATCAAAGCGATCCGCCGCGATAAAACCATCGCGGAGATTGATACCCTGCAATCCTCTATGGCTTTGCTTTAGTTTTGATTCCATATTGTTGGGCGAAAGCAAGTGCCGCGGCAGCATCTTTCGATGGCCAGTTTTCATAGATACTTACCAGTGTCTCTTGGCGTTTTTCCCCAGTCGGTAAAGTCAGTGCCCACTGCACGGCAGTCTGCGGCTCGTATTCTGCGACCGTGATGGCATAACTACTCACCGCCGCACTTTTTGCCGGGCCAGCCGGAGCTGACGTCAGCCATTTCCCTGCGGCGATGTAGTCTTGCTGAGTCCACTGGCCGATGAGGTTATCCACATTTTCCGCCAGTTTATCTTGGGGAATCGTTTTTTCCATCCATTCGATCCAGCGGCCTGTGTCTTGCTTCGTCTCGAAATAGGAAAGTCCTGATGCGAAATACGAGCTTTCTTCAGGAGTGAGCTTGGATTCTTTCAACCATGATTCCGCCGTATCGAAGCTTTCGTTGGAGAGACTCCGCCCCATCGTTTCGAGTGATTCATTCATGTAGGCTTGCCGCTCCGCAGGATCAGAAAGCTGGTTGAGATGCTCACGCAGCGTGGCTAGAATGGCGGTCCTCTGCTCTGGAGTTTTGCCCGTCTCCACGATCGACTGAAGCCCGCTGGAAAAATCCTCGATCTTCATCTCACTCACCATCTTGAATGCGAGCTTGAGATCGTTCTGTGCTGCGCCGGCAATGATCGTTTGAATCGCATCATCCCCGGCTAGATTTGGGTGTGCGAGTGCATTTTTCTGAGTCCATTCTAGGGCGGCAAGTGGATTCATTTTTGCCCATTCGCCGAGAGAAGTCGAAAACACGTAATTCGCGATTTCATGATCAACGAGCAAATCTGACGACTCGGTGAAAAGTGCGACGGCGGCAGCGGGATTATTTTTACTGATGATCAATAGTGAGCTACAGACTGTGGCTCGCCGTGCTTCTAACGAAAGCGATTCATCATTTCTCAATGCCGCGATCACCGATCTTAGTTCGGCAGGATTTAGATCCATCATCTGTTTTAATAACTCGAGCCCTTGTTTTTCTAGCTCGTCGTCTGGCTCATGGCTGTTTTTTTGATGAAGCTCCATGGCCTTCGCGTGGGTGATAAGCTTGGCCACCATGGATGGACGGGTAGCGCCATTTTCCCGCTGACGCTTGGTCGTGACGGCTTCGGAGAGAACGGTGTGGA
>JANORE010000577.1:0-2897 GCA_031415155.1 Akkermansiaceae bacterium
CTTACATCCAGCAGGGCTTTAATACTCCGTTTTGCATTGTTGACTGCCGCATCCTGAAACCATTCCCCAATTTGATAAAACACCATTACGGCAACACCTTCCTCATACTCCCCAATGATGAATGCGCCAATGGTAGCTACACTCATCAATACAAATTCATTAAAGAAATCGCCCCTTTTTGATTTACGGAAAGCAAGATCTAATACTTTTCTTCCTGCCAATAAATATGCAATGCCATTAATTATCAGTGAAGGAATTTTCGGTAATTCCATCTTAAAACCATATTCCAATACCAGCAATACTATTAAAATGAGCAATGCCAATAACAAATCCCAATGTGCTTTCCAGCCTGCACTTTCTTCGCCGCCGTGGTCATGCCCGACCACTTTCATCTTATCATTGAGCCTCAGCCAGAATCTTGGGACCACGAGGGAAATCCCGTTTTCTGGGACCTCGGCAAGCTGATGCACTCCATCAAGTCTTTTACAGCGAAACAAATCAATCAGCTCATGGGCAAAACCGGAGTAGTTTGGGAGCGTGATTACCATGATCGACTGATTAGAAGCGATTCGGATCTTTGGGAAAAATTTGATTATGTAACGACCAATCCCCAACGTGCCCAACTCACGATTGAGGGGCCGTATCCGTATCTCTTCGCTAAGGGCTGGGAAGTTTCCAATCTTGAAGCGATGCGCGCAAAAGTTCTCGCTAACGCTCCTCAGAATCATGGGCAAGATGCCCATGATAGCCGCCGGGACGGCGGCGCTCCCCTTTCTGGAGATGTCGCTTTCGAGCTCTACGATACCTTTGGATTTCCCATCGATCTCACCGAACTCCTTTGCTCAGAACGCGGAATGCAGGTAGACATGCCGCGCTTCGAGGAACTGATGCAGCAGCAACAAGAACGTTCCCGCGCCGCGCAGAAGTCCACTGTCGTCCGTGCTCTCGATATTTCCACCGATGTTGCCACCGAGTTCCTTGGCTTCGAGAATGACACCATCGAAGCCACGATCCTCGAAATCCACCCCCAAGAAGACACCCTCTTCATCATCACCGACAAGACCGTTTTCTACGCCGAGATGGGCGGCCAATCCGGCGATACCGGCACTCTTCAACAAGTGGCTGGGACTTCCAGTCCCAATCTCCCCATCACCGGCACCCAACAAATCGGCAAAGCCCGTGCCCACATCATTTCTTCCTCTCAACTCTCAACCCTCAACCCTCAACTCCAGATCGGCGACAAAGTCACGCTCACCCTCGACAAAAAACGCCGCCGCCCGATCGAAGCCCACCACACCGCCACCCATCTTCTCCACTGGGCGCTGCACGAAGTCGTCTCCGCAGACGCCGCGCAGCAAGGTTCTTCCGTCGATGAAAACCGCCTGCGCTTCGATTTCAACAGTGCCGCCGTCACCCCCGAGCAGCTTGCCGCGATGGAAGAAAAAGTGAACGCTTCCATCGCAGCCAACGACAGCGTTTCATGGACCGAAGTCAAACACGCCGACATCAAAGGCCGCGCCGACATCATGCAATTCTTCGGCGACAAATACGGCGACGTCGTCCGCGTCGTCCAAGTCGGCGGTCTGCCTCACCAGCTCAACGGCTACTCCCAAGAACTCTGCGGCGGCACCCACGTCCGCAACACCGGCGAGATCGGTTTATTCAAAATCAAATCCGAAGGTGCCATCGCCTCCGGCGTCCGCCGCATCGAAGCCGTTTGTGGCGAAGCCGCCCACGCCTGGGTCGCCCACCTCGCCGCAGTGGAGGCCGAGGAAATCACCGCCGCGATGGCGAAGCTCGACACAGCGAACGAAAAAATCACCGAGCTCGGTGCGGAAAAAGTCACCATTTCCGGCGCTGCTAAATCTGGCGAAATCAAAGACGCCGCCATCGAAGCCGAGAAGCGCCTCAAAAAAATCCAATCCTCCCAAGCCGCCGCTCTCGCCGACGAATCCTTGGCTGAACTCATTGAGCTAGGTAAACCGATCATCGTCAGCTTCGAGTCGGATGCATCCCTACTCCAAGAACTCCAGAACGGTCTCAAGAAAAAGCAGTTCGCCGGACCTGCCCTGCTCATCGTGGACGACGGCGAAAAACTCCACCTCGCCACCCATTGCGGCCCGGATGCGTTAGCCAAAGGCCTTAAAGCTGGCGACCTCCTCCGCGATCTCGCGGCTCTAGCCGGCGGAAAAGGTGGAGGACAACCCGACCAAGCCAGAGGAGCCGCGCCGGACCGTGACAAGCTAGAGGAAATCAAAACTGCGGCGGCTGGGAAATTCTAAGCAAATCCATATTTGGACGACCGCAAGAACCCGTATTCTCCTACAGTTTTGAAAAATTGAGGGCGGCGGTGACGGGCCGTTTTTAACTCGCCATCTTGGCTGCTAAATTTCCTAGAATGTGAGCTGGCGCACATTCGTCAACACGGCTTAGAGTCCCGCCGTATGAACGGAACAGCAGAATTAATTATCGATGGCAAGTCGCTCGCGCTGCCGACTATTGTGGGATCTGAGGGCGAAGTCGGTATCGACATCGGCAAGCTGCGAGGCACGACCGGGGCCATTACTCTGGATCCAGCCTACGGAAATACAGGCTCTTGCACGAGTGCCATCACTTTCATCGACGGGGAAAAGGGCGTGCTCCAATACCGTGGCTATGACATCGCGGAACTCGCTCAAAAAAGCACTTTCGTCGAGACCTCGTATCTCCTCATCTACGGTGAGCTGCCCACCGCGACGCAGCTTGCGGAGTTTTCTGCACTGCTCACGGAAAACCAGATGCTGCATCAAGACATGCGGCATCACTTCGATGCCTTTCCGCCGAAGGCGCACCCGATGTCGATTCTCTCGGCGATGATCCATGCCTCCTCGGCCTATCCGAGCATGAAGACTCGCTAT
>JANORE010000578.1:0-6439 GCA_031415155.1 Akkermansiaceae bacterium
GGTCATCATTAAAGAGCAATGCGATAAGGTGCTGGCGCAACTTCACAAGTCAGACCCACTGCTCGACATCGCCAAAAAGCTCGAAGAAATCGCGCTCAACGACGAGTATTTCATTGCCCGCAAACTCTACCCGAACGTGGATTTCTACAGCGGCATCATCATGCGTGCCATCGGCATCCCGATGAATATGTTCACCGTGCTATTCGCAATTGGGCGGATGCCAGGCTGGGTGGCGAACTACAAGGAAGTCATGGATGATCCAGACAGCCGCATTTCCCGGCCTCGCCAGATTTACACGGGCGAGACGCTCCGCAGCTATCAGCCGCTGACGGAACGTGCGTAAAAATCAGCCGCATTGCGGACAAATCCCGAAGAATTCCAGTTCGTGGTAGAGATTGCGGAAGCCTGTTTTCTCGCGAATCTCATCTTCCAGATGATGGACAGGACAAGGTGCCGTGATCGGCTCGATGCTGCCGCAACTGGTGCAAATCAGGTAGTCGCTGTGTTTTCCCGGCACCAGTAGCGTGAAGTAGGCGGCGCGTTCATGCAGCCCGAGGCGGCGGACCACGCCATGCTCGATGAGCCGTTGTAGTAGCCGGAAAACGGTCGCCTTATCACATTGATCGGTAAGTCGCGCGGAAACCGCGAGTTCAGATAAGGTCATCGGGCGATGGCTCTCTAACAAGGTGCTGATGAGTTCCTCGAGGGCTTTTGTGCGGCGGAGTCCGGCACTGCGGCAGCGGGCGATGGTTTCTTTGACGATGAGATTCATGCGGATTCAATAAGGTCGGTGATTTTTTAAAACAAGCTTGTCTGCGAATCCTCTGGCCGGATGGCGGGCAGCGGTGCGCCGATTTTCTCGTAGGCCGCAGGCATCGCAGTCCGCCCACGCGGCGTCCGCATGAGGAACCCCTGCATGATGAGAAACGGCTCGTGGACTTCTTCAATCGTCGCAGCATCCTCGCCCACCGCCACGGCCAGTGAGTTCAGGCCCACTGGACCGCCGCCGAATTTATAGATAAGAACTTCCAGCAAGCGCTTGTCCATTTCATCCAAGCCTTGTGAATCAATCTCGATCATCGCCAGCGCGGAGTCTGCGATGTCGCGATCAATGAAGCCTTCTCCACGGACTTGGGCGAAATCTCGGACCCAGCGCAGCAGGGCATTTGCCACCCGTGGAGTGCCGCGGGAACGCGACGCGATTTCGAGCGCACCGACTCGCTCAATCGGCACATCGAGCAATCCAGCCGACCGCTCAATGATTTGCGCCAGCTCATCGTGCGTGTAGTAGTCGAGCCGATTGGCAAGGCCGAAGCGCGAGCGCAGCGGGGCAGTCAACATCCCGGAACGAGTCGTGGCTCCGACGAGGGTGAATCTGGGTAAATTGATCTGGATGGAGCGCGCGGATGGGCCGGAGTCGATGATGATGTCGAGGCGGAAATCCTCCATCGCCGGGTAGAGATATTCCTCGATGGCAGGATGGAGGCGGTGGATTTCATCGATGAATAAAATATCGCCCTTCTGGATATTCGTGAGAATGCCTGCGAGGTCGCCCGCTTTTTCGATTTGCGGACCCGACGTGGTGTGAAGCTGCGTGCCAGCGGCGCGGGCGATGAGATTGGCCAGGGTCGTTTTCCCCAATCCCGGAGGACCGGAAAGTAAGACGTGATCCAGCACATCGCCGCGTTGTTTCGCCGCTTCGAGCATCAGCAAGATCCGCTCTTTGACTTTTTCCTGGCCGATGAACTCGGAAAACGCAGGCGGCCGCAGCGAGACATCAAAGGGAGTGACTGGAGCGGCCGTCGTTTGTTGGTAAAAATTTTCAGACATGGGTCAACGGCCATGATTGGAACCCAGCCAGCCACGAGTGAGAAGCGCAGAGTTTCTGCGCCACTAGGCAGATCTCCGTGCTTCATCCTTTTCTGAGTGCAGGAAATGCCCCCAGCTTTCATCGGCGAGACCATTTTCATGCATCCCGAATAACGGCCTCCAGCGCGGGGCGAATGGCTTCATCTGTGGGTGCATATTCGCCTCTTGCGGCAACTTGTTCCCCTTCCGTGTATTGCACCGGAAACATGAAGTGACGATGTTTTCCCAAGTCGTGCGCCCCCCTTTGTCACGCGGCGTCACATGATCCAAGTTGAGCTGAGTTTCAGGCAAAACCTTCGTGCAATACTGACAGGTAAATTTATCCCTTAAGAACACATTTCGCCGGGTAAATTTCACCTCCAACCGTGGCAGCCGATCATATACTAACAAAACTACGATCTTCGGCACACGAATGGCGATCCTCGCACCATGGATCATTTCCGCATCCGCAGTCTCACCCGAATAACAAATCCATGATGATAGATCGTGGGAATTGAAACGCTCATCACCATCCACTTGCACCACTTGCGCGTGGCCGAGACAAAGTAAATGAAGTGATCTGCGGACGGAGCAAGTATGAATGGGTTGCCAGAACCGATTCAATACGAGCACGGGATGTTCGAGGATAAGATTCATGCACCTTTCTCAATCAATTATCGGCAAACTAGCAGAGCCTTCCGGCGCGGCAACCCAAAAGCTCCGCTTCTCGGGTAAAATCAAATTTCTTTTTAAATCTCTCGGTGGCTCTCATGCCTCAAGTCACGAGCGGCTTCGAGAAATACAGCGTCTTCACCGATATTTACCGCTAGATCACCCACTCGCTCCAATGAACGAGTCACCAATATGAGATGTAAATAATCTTGGCTGCGTGCACCCAGTTGCTCAATCCTGGAGCCGAACGTCGCAGTCACTGCGTCATGCATTCGGTCGAGTTCCTTATCGCGAGCATGCAAGGCTGCACCCAAGACCGCATTCCGATCACTATAGGCAGAAATGGAATCCCGCAGAAGATGATCTGCCAACGTATAAAGCGGTTCGACCAAGGTGGAATCCGGCAACTCATAACTTAGGCTTATTTTTTTCGCTCGCCTGGCGATGTTCGTCGAATGATCCGAGATCCGCTCCAAGTTCATCGAGATTTTCATCGAAGAAACGACGAGTCGCAAATCACTCGCGACGGGATGAAATCGCACTAAAATATCCATCCCTAACTGGTCGATTTTCCGCTCGTAATCATCGACCTCATCATCATCTGCGATGACCGCATTTGCCAGTTCCACATTGCGCTCAAGTAGAGCACGAATGGCACGCTCCAAGTTATGGCGTGCCTTGGCAGCCATCATCATGACTTCATTTCTTAAGACAGAAATTGCTTGGTCGAAGTCGCGTAGGATATGGGCGTTTTGCATAAGTCAAAGAGTGTATTTCATCTAGCCGAATCGACCCGAGATATAGTCTTCGGTCCGTTTGTGAGTGGGATCCGTAAAAATCTTGGACGTGAAATCATATTCGACGAGCTGCCCTAAGTAAAAGAAGGCCGTCCGATCAGAAACTCGTGAAGCCTGCTGCATATTATGAGTCACGATCACGATCGTATAGTTATCCTTGAGCCCAATGATCAGCTCCTCCACACGAGCGGTGGCGATGGGATCGAGCGCTGAGCATGGCTCATCCATCAGAATGATTGCAGGATCCACCGCCGTGGCACGGGCAATGCAGAGTCGCTGTTGTTGACCACCGGATAATCCGTATGCGCTTTCATTCAAACGATCTTTCACCTCGTCCCATAATGCAGCACCGCGCAAAGATTTTTCAACCGTTTCATCTAATACATTCTTACGTTTTTCACCGAGAATTCTGGGGCCATAAGCCACATTTTCATAAATGCTGCGTGGGAACGGATTCGACTTTTGAAACACCATCCCGATCCGGCGGCGGAGCTCGACACCATCCACGTTTGGGCTGTGGATTTCAATATCATCAATCCAGATACCGCCACGCACCACCTTCGCTCCGGGGATGAAGTCATTCATCCGATTAAAGCATCTCAGCAAGGTGGATTTGCCACAACCCGAAGGACCGATAAACGCAGTTACCTCATTGCGATGAATTTCAATATTGATGTCCTTGAGAGCCGTCGATTTTGCATAATTAAAATCCATATCCTTCACCACGATGGCAGGATGTGGATTAACACGAGATCGTATGGGAAGTGATGTCATATCAACTAAAACGACCGGAGATATAGGCCTCGGTTTCTGGGTGAATCGGTCTTTCGAAAATCTGCATCGTCTCGCCATACTCCACGAGACGGCCCATGTAGAGAAATGCGGTGCGATCTGAGCAACGCGTCGCCTGCTCCATATTGTGAGTGACGATGACGATCGTGAACTGCTGCTTCAAGGTCATGATTAACTCCTCAATTCTTAAAGTCGCCATCGGATCAAGCGCGGCACACGGCTCATCCATCAGCAAAATCTCAGGTTGATTCGCGATGGCGCGAGCGATGCATAACCGTTGTTGTTGTCCGCCTGATAGACCGAAAGCAGATTCGTGTAGGCGATCCTTAACTTCATCCCAAAGTGCCGCAGATTTCAGCGCCCATTCGACCGTCGCATCCAGCTCGGATTTCTTTGATCGACCTGCAACTCGCAGACTGAAGATCACATTTTCATAAATGGATTTCGCGAATGGATTATACTTTTGAAAAACCATCCCTACGCGCTTTCTGAGAGAAATCACTTCGACAGATGGGTCGTAAAGACTCGTGCCCGCGATGCGAATATCTCCTTCATGACGGACGCCATCGATGAGATCATTCATGCGATTGAGATTCCTCAGTAAGGTAGATTTCCCACAACCCGACGGCCCGATGAGTGCCGTCACTTGATGCTCAGGAATCGCCATATCAATTTCAAAAATCGCCTGTTTCTCACCGTAGTAGAAACTAAACTTCTCCGTCCGGATGAAATCCAGACGTTTCGAAGAAGAGGATGATAGAGATACGGAAGTCATCATTAAAAGCTACTCACGGCGAAACGTTTCTTCAGACGATTCCGGATGATAATCGCGGTGAGATTCAAGCTCACGACCACGACGATCAATAGAAGTGCTGTTGCATAGACGATGGGTTTTGCGGCCTCTGCATCCGGCGATTGGAAACCCAAATCATAGATATGGAAACCGAGATGCATAAATTTCCGCTCCGGGTGAATGAATGGTGCGATGTCATCAAGCGGCAAGGAAGGCGCCAGCTTCACCACCCCGACTAGCATGAGCGGAGCGACTTCCCCAGCACCACGCGCCATGGCGAGAATGACTCCTGTTAGTATCCCCGGTAACGAGGCAGGAAGAACCACTCGCTGGATAGACTGCCACTTGGAAGCGCCGCACGCGAGCGCGGCTTCCCGCACGCCGCGCGGCACGGCGGAAATCGCTTCTTCCGTGGCTACGATGACGACTGGCAGCGTGAGCAAGGCCAGCGTGAGTGATGCCCAGAGGATTCCGGGCGTCCCATAAGTCGGCGTTGGTAGTCGATCTGAGAACAGCCAACTGTCCAAGCCACCGCCGACGAAATAGACGAAAAATGCGAGCCCGAAAACTCCGAAAACGATGGATGGCACGCCTGCGAGATTATTGACACAAATTCTTACCATCCGCACGAAGAGCCCTTGCTTCGCATACTCACGGAGATAAATCGCCGCGATCACGCCGAATGGAGTGACGAATAAGCTCATCACCAATGTCATCACCACCGTGCCAAAAATCGCGGGAAAAACTCCGCCTTCGGTGTTCGCCTCGCGAGGATCTTCGGTTAGAAATTTCGACACCCGATGAAGCGTTTCTCCGATGCGTTCAAATAATCCGGCACGATTTGCAGGGAAGACATGGAGTAGATTTCCAGCGGGATAGGTGACAGATTTGCCATCGACGGTGACGCCCAGAAATCGAGATTCTGCGAGTTTTCTACGGATCTCCGCAGATTCCGCTTGGAGTTGGTCGAATGAAGTTTGCAGCTCCGCGCGGCGAGTCACCGCGACTTCTGATTTCACGGAACCGGATTTTTCGGCACGACCGAGCGCTTCCAACTCACGGCTGATCGCCCCGATTTTTTGCCGTTCGATCACGAGCAACTTCTTCCGCGCAGAACGCCCTTCTCCGAGCACGTTCTCGAGAGTTTTTTCAAAATGGTTCGCGTCTGCCGGGACTCGGCCTGCCGGTGTCTCGATGGCGACGGCATTCACGATGGCTGGTCCGTATTCTAATCGTTCGACCAGAAGCAGCGACTCAGGCCGCGAGGTGGATTTAATATTCGATGAATCAATAAATTTGAACGCCTCACCGTTCAGATCTTTGTTTCCCCGAAAAATTTGAATCTCTTCATGCAGTTCACCCGAGGCATCTCGACGGTGGATTTTTTGCGTGACGTAACCTGCAATTTTCTCCGTCACCCCTGCTTGGGAAACTTCCATCAAGTCGATCCGTCGTGGCCAGAATGACGACGAGCCCTTGATGAGAATGAGTAAAAATAACCCGAGCGCCATGGCCACGCCGAACACCGTGAGCGGCA
>JANORE010000579.1:0-2541 GCA_031415155.1 Akkermansiaceae bacterium
AGCAGCGATTAGAGGCGCAGGAAAAACGAATGGAGATTTTCGATCAAAAGCTGGAGGGCTCCTTTAAGCGAATGGAGATTTTTGATCTTTTGGATTCATATACTGCCGTGCATGAGGATTTATGGAATGCCAGCTCGCCCAAACCACCGCCGTGAGTGTGGTGCGGGAGTGGCTGGAAGATCGTCACCGCCGCATCAACATCGTCTAGAACCCAGCACTGACCCGCAGTGCTTCTGGCCATCCACCAGATCTTTTACGCCCGCTTGTTTCTTGATCACTCAAGCCGAGCGTCCCGCTACCACCTTCTTCACATACATGGCTTTCAACGCGATGGATATTCCACCCATTTTGCAGTCGATCTCGTGATCGCCATCCACGATGCGAATCGGCTTTGACTTGGTCCCGATCTTGAGAATTTCAGATGAGCCTTTCAATTTAAGATCTTTGATCATCGCTACGATGTCGCCATTTTCGAGGATATTGCCGTGGGCATCTTTGACAATTCGCTGGATAGCCGGATTTTCTCCTTCAACTTCCATCACCCATTCATGGCCGCAAGTGATGCATTCCATGTGATTGGGATGCTGTAAAACTTCGCTCATCTCGCAGATCGGACAAATCAATTGGTTCATGAATGGAGACGAAATGCCAAATTCCCGGAGAATTCAAGCGTTCACTGAACTTGTCATTTCATCCAGAAAGAGTCATCCAAATCACAGGAAAAGAGGAATGATCAACGTTCTGCTGCGATGATCTGTCACTTTCCTTGCTTTGTCGGTTGCACTGATGGGACAGCGTGCCAATGTCGGTTGAGAAATTGATGACAACAGAAAATTTGCAAGAGCGGATTGCCGAGACCAGTGGCTGGATTCAGGCGGTCAAAACAGAGATGGGCCAAGTCCTTGTGGGACAAGAACGGCTGGTGGACCGATTGCTAATCGGGCTGCTGTGCAACGGGCATATTTTATTGGAAGGTGTGCCAGGATTGGCGAAAACCCTTGCGGTGAAGGCGCTTTCTGGCTCGTTACACGCGTCGTTTGCGCGGTTCCAGTTCACTCCCGATTTGCTGCCAGCGGATTTGGTCGGAACCATGGTCTATCATCCGCAGGAGACGAAATTTGAGCCTAAATTAGGACCGATTTTCAACAACTTGATCCTTGCGGATGAAATCAACCGTGCTCCAGCGAAGGTCCAGTCCGCATTGCTCGAAGCGATGCAAGAACGGCAAGTTACGCTGGGCGATCGCTCTTATCCTTTGCCCAATCCATTTCTTGTGTTGGCGACGCAGAATCCCATCGACCAAGAAGGAACCTACCAACTCCCGGAAGCTCAGCTCGATCGCTTTCTCCTGAAAGTCACCGTCGGCTATCCGACGAAGGATGAGGAGCTGGAAATTCTGGATCGGATGGCCACTTCCACGCCGCCTTATCAGACGAAGACGGTCGCCACTCCAGAGCAAGTTGCCGCCTCACGAGCACTCGTGAACGAAGTCTATATCGATCCGGCAATCCGCAAATACATCGTGCAGATCATTCATACCACCCGTTTTCCGGAGCTGGTTGACGCGCCATTAAAAAATCTCGTCCGCTCGGGTGCGTCACCTCGTGGCACGATCAATCTCGCTCTGACCGCCCGAGCCAGAGCCTTCATGCAAGGCCGAGCCTACGTCACTCCGCAAGATGTGAAAGACATGGCACTCGACGTCTTGCGGCACCGGATTCTTCTCACCTACGAGGCCGAAGCGGAGGACATGACCACGGACTCGATCATCGAAAGAATCATGAACAAAGTCGCCGTGCCGTGAGTATTTTATAAAAATGCTGACTGACGCACAGATCGAGGAAATGATGGGGCGCGTGCGCAAGCTGGAGCTCAAGGCTCGGCGGCTGGTGCGTGAGTCATTTTCTGGCGAATACCTCTCGTCATTTCGCGGGCAAGGCTTGGACTTCGACGACTTCCGCGAATACCAACACGGTGACGAGGTGCGATTTATCGACTGGAATGTCACTGCGCGGATGAACCAGCCTTTCGTGCGGAAATTTCGTGAAGAGCGCGAGCTTTCTGTGGTCATCGCCGTGGATGTTTCCGGCTCGGCGGACTACGGCAGCATCTCACTGAGCAAGCGCGAAATCGCGGCAGAAACGGCGGCGGTGCTGGGCTTCAGCGCATTGCACAACGGCGATAAAGTCGGGCTACTCGTCTTCGCCCGCGAACCGATTCTCTTCATTCCACCGGAAAAAGGGAGCCGCCATTTGCTCCGAATGATTCGAGAAATTTTAGTCACTAAGCCGACACAGCCGGGAACTTCCGTCGCAGAAGCTTGTGATTTCCTCGTCCGTAGCTTGCGCCGGAAATCCGTGGTTTTCCTCATCTCTGACTTTTACTCGGACTCATTGGATAAGCCGCTGGGGAAGCTCGCCAAGAAGCACGAGACCATCGCCCTTCGGGTATTAGATCCATTAGAAGCAAAGTTGCCCAAAGGCGGAAAAATCGTGATGATTGATCCTGAAACTGGCTTTGAAACGCTGGTCAACACGAGCA
>JANORE010000580.1:0-1810 GCA_031415155.1 Akkermansiaceae bacterium
CCTCTCAAAAAGTTCTGCTAACAGAAGTAGTGGCAATGCCGCCCACGGATGAATCACGCCGACAAAAATCGCAAGCAACGCGAACGTAAATCGGGCACGCATCACAGCACCCAATGTACCTAACTGAAGTCGAGCACTGTGCGCGTCAGGAGACCAAGGATCGTCGAGATCATCGCCAAGTTTCAAGAAACGGATTTCAGGAATCATTTTAAGAATCACCGCCCCGGCAAAGATGCAACCGGCGATGAGAGTGGGGTGAATGATGAAATTCCCCAGCGCGGCGAAGGAAATGACCGTGCCAAAAAAGCGAGTCGCACCCAGCCGGAAGCGCCAGAATGAACGGTGCGTGTCGTGATAAATCATCACGCTGGTGAAGACGGCGATGAGCCCGAGCGGGATGACCGAGTGAGCCGTCATCCATAGGGTGAGACTTTTAAAAGGAAACTCGGGTAAAAAGGGCAATGCGCAAAGCACCACTGGAATCGGCGCAAACATCGAAAACGCAAGGATTTCCCGTGATAACCATGAGGTGCGGAGGCCGAGGAAAAAGCGCCATGCCTTGAGCGGTTTGCCAAGGTGAAAAACGGAGGCCGCCATGCCAGAGAAGAAAATCGCCGCGCCGGTGAGGGTAATGGCAAGATCACCCTGAGCCGCCGCGAGTAGCCCGACTCCAGCTTGTGTGAGCATGAGCATGAAGACTAACGGCCAATGGGCGTGTTGTGGAATCAGCGCGTCTTGATCTGCGGCGACGGCAGATTCTGGAACTTCGCGACCGACGTAGAGAGTCGTCGGCTGGGTGATCGCGGTGTTGCCAAGAAGAGAGGCAGGTTGCGAATCGAGAGTCGGGCCGTTCCGGCTACTGGGGACTTTGACGATGCGGATCGCCTCGGTCGGGCAGGCTTGAACGCAGGCCGGAGCTTCACCCTCGGCGAGCCGTTGATGGCACATGTCGCATTTTCTAACAATCCCACGTTTTTTCGAATACTTCGGAACATCGTATGGACATTTGAGAATACAGTATGAACAGCCGATGCATTGGTCATCGAGATGGCGGACGATGCCCGTGTCTTGGTCTTTTTCGTAAGCACCGACAGGGCAGCCATTGAGGCAGCCGGGGTCGGCACAGTGGTGACAGGCGGTGGTGACCGTTTGCTGCCAGCCAGGAGTTTTAGAACCGCCTAACAGAGTTCCCACATCCCGCCATGCCTCATCGTCATCCAGACCATTGAGCGAGTGACAGGCGGAAACGCAAGCCTTGCAGCCGGTGCAGCGATCCAGTGAAACCTCGAAGGCGTATTGCTCACCGGAGCCGGGCTTGGTCAGCGGGATCAGGCTGCGATAGTGATCTGCTAGATCGGGTATCCGGCGGTGGTGGACTTCTGAGAACTTCGCAACGGGAGTTTGTAGTTGTTTCTGCTCGGCGAGAAGTTGGTCGATCAGATTGCCTGGCTCGCTGTTTGACTGAGATTTCCCTTGGAAAGCGGGCAGACGTTGGAGAGTAGCGGGCACGGTGTTAGATGAAAAACTGCGAGAAATTTAGGCGACGAGGGAATGGATTTCCTCGGGAGTGTGGCGATTGGTGAACTGGGCGAAGGTTTCACCTGCGTTGCGTTGAGCGAGATAAGAGACTAACAGCTTTTCCATCAGCGGTGGAATGTCGGTGTAGGCGATGCTTTTCCAGATTTCGCGGGCGACGGCCTGAGTGTCATCCACTCCACCGCCGAGAACGATGTTATAGCCATCGACGGATTCGCCAGCGGCGTTTTTCACCGGCACACCCATCATGCCGATGTCGCCGATGTAATGTTGG
>JANORE010000581.1:0-2674 GCA_031415155.1 Akkermansiaceae bacterium
CCGTAACGGAGTAAACTGCTGACTGGAGAGCCGGATGCGGGAGATCCGCACGTCCGGTTCGGAGGGGGGAGCGGGGCGAAAGCCCCGTTCCTACCTCTATTCGCATTTTGCCCCGTTGGGGCAATTCATTGAGCGACGGCATCATTTCCTCAAAATATGAAGCGCGGCATTATAGTTTGATGGTGAAGTTCATGTCCAAGGATATGTTTTCCATAGAATCAATGGCCAAACCAAAACGATGGCTAGAAATGAAAGGCTTAGTCCAATAGGAACCGCATTCATTCCTTTCGAGTGCCAAAGTGGAAAAATAACGAGACCCAGAAAAAGAGCTTTATAAATGACCTTAAGTATCAAAATACCAACCATCCGTTGAGGAAAAAATAACCCGAGTATGGAGCAGGCAAGAATCGCCGACCATAAACATCCGACGAGGATTCTGTAAGGTGTATCAGCCGAAAAATTTGCCTCAACTACGGCTTCAGCACCACGGATAGAGAGCATCGTGGTCAATGCAACAGGCAACAAAATCAAGATGTTCAGGGAGTATGCAACTCGTAAAAGCGTCATCGTTGGTTGTTTTAAAATAGCAATATGATCGAAGATCGAGCGATCTGTGATTTACCCAAAAAATCCCAGCGGCGAGGTGGTGCTGCTAGCCGCATAAAAATTCCCGATGTTCGGTAAAATAAGCGGCAAGCTGGACTGCGGGACACCCAGCCAGAGCGCGAGTTCGGCGAAGTATTGGTCACAGCTCGTTGTGGGAATCAGGCGGCCACGGCCGGTATCCAGCGGGTTAATTTCCCCGCCAGTATCTGGATTGATCGCGAGGCTGGGATAGCTGCCGTAAATTTTTCTACCAACGACACTGCCGCCCATGACGAAGTGATTTCCACCCCAAGCATGGTCAGATCCTTGGGCATTACTGGTGAGTGTGCGGCCAAAGTCGGAACCGCTGAAAAGTGTCACTTGGTTTTCGATTCCCAGCGCGATGAGCTGCGCCCAGAAGGCAGCGATGGCATCATCCACCTCGCCTAACATACTGACTTGTGAAGCCAGCGTATCACTGTGGTGGTCCCAGCCGCCACGGTTCACGAAAAACGTTTGGCGAAGAGCACCCAGTCCGTTTCGGCCCATGAGTGCTTTACAAACCTGACGTAACTGACGGCCCAGCGAAGTGTTAGGAAATGTGATATTTCCGGGAAGCGTTCCTTGAGTCGCGGAGGAATAGATCGCGTAAGCATCCTGGGCGGTTTGGCGTTTCTGCTGATAGGTGCCTTGAAGCAAGTGACTGTATTGTTGGGCGAGCATCCCATCCACGGCAGAACTTGCCGCGTTGGTGAAGTCATTGTTCGGATCGTAGCCAGCTTGGTAGCCCGTGAGAGCCGTCGCACCGCCTTCGGGCTCGTTAGAATTTCCCGGACTCACGGCGTATTCCCCACCGCTGATGCCGCTTTGAAAAATGTTGCTACCGTCCATGGAGATATTCATGGGAACGGCTTGGCCAGGGTTGATGTCTCTGAGTTGGTCCATCAGTTTACCTGCCCAGCCGACGCCCGTGCGACTCTGCGGCACGCAAGTTTGCCATTGCTCAATCTGGTCAGAGTGGGAGTAGAGACCCAGCGGCAGGAGTTTAGAAACGGCGTTCACTTGGCCGCGGTTTTGGACTGGCTCGATGAGCGTGCCGACGTTTGCCACGAAGGCGGCATCACCCGCTTGGAAGCGAGCTGCTAGATTCGGCATCGAAGGATGCACCGCGAAGGTCCGGCCCGGCGTATTGAGCGGAGAAATTTCTTGGCTCGGCACCTTGGCGAGCGCGAGATCTCCCCGGCTATTACTATACTCCACGTAGGAATCCGCATGAGTGGAAGACGCGCCACTGTAGGGAAACAGCATGTTATAGCTGTCATTTCCACCACTCATAAAAAGGCAGACGATCGCACGATATTCTCCAGCCAGTGGCGGCGCGGCATTCGCGATGGAACTGGCTAGACGCAGGTTGAGAAGAGTGTTCAGCAACGGAATGGAGCTGATACCAGCGCAGCTTGCTTGACCGAGGAATGAGCGACGTTTCATGAGGTGGAATTGGGTTGGGGAAATGGACTTGAAGCTAAATGGAAATTGGGTAGCTTAAAGGCATGATTACTGAGAAAAATGAAATAGCTGACAAAATCTCTCCGAATCAACTTGTTGAAATTCAGAACAAAATTCTGGAAATCGAGCGGAATTTGGTAACCCTGCTTACGGTATTCCAAAGTCTCAAAACTGATTTTAGCGAGGTTAGTGCTCCGCTTGATGTAGCCGCAGAACGTAAAAAGCGCGTATTGATGGCTAAAAAAGAGATTTTTGCAGAGTATGATTTTCTGTTTACTGAACTCGCGAAGTAAACGGACTGAATGTTTGATTTTCTTGAAATTGAAGAAGTTCTCGACCTTCACGAAGACTCTTTGAAGCGTTACGGCGGAGCCACAGGCTTGCGAGAACCCGGTCTGCTTGATTCTGCTCTTGCATCGGTAATGAACACATTTCTCTATTTGAACGGTGATAAATTTGACGTAGCAGCGTCCTACGCATTCCATCTCGCCGAATCTCAGTGTTTCTTTGATGGAAATAAACGCACCGGCATTGGCGCAGCCTTGTTGTTTTTGAAGCTGAATGATGTCGTAGCACACGGCAC
>JANORE010000582.1:0-3656 GCA_031415155.1 Akkermansiaceae bacterium
CGTGCATCGATGGTAAGCTGCACCTTCGCGCCCACCCCCGGTTTGGTATAGTCTGACATGCGGATGGTGCGGCCCTTTTCGTCCTTCACGATGGTCTTTTGTCCTTCTGGACCGCGCAGGATCTCATCCATCGAAGCTTCGACTCCGGCGATGCCTTTTTCCTCCCCGACGTAATGATCAAACAGGCGTGTTGCGCTATCCGGAACGTCGCCTTTTTCCCATTGTTTTAAATAGCCGATTACATGGCTAGCGAGTGCGCCGTAGGGATATTCTCGTTGCGGGCGTATGTTTAAATAGACGCCGGGGAGTTCAAGATTATGTTCAGCAAATTTAGCAAATTCCTCGTAGGTGAGATCAGACCGATAGCTGAAGGGGATGAGTCCACCGTGAGTGAGGTAGTGGGTCCGAAGATCGCCACGGAGTGCTTTGGTGAGATTGAAATTTTCAAGAACTTTAACAGGTCCCTCGTTCACCATCGCTACGATGTCATTTTCCGTGCGTTTGCGAGGCTGACCATTTTCCCGAGCTAAACGCAGAATCTTCGGGTCATCCGCGTGTTGGACGAGGTATGAGTGGCGAATTTCTTCGAGATTAAAGGATGCTTCGTAATTGCGAAGATTGCGAGCGAGAGTGATGCCATTGCGGTCGGAGATTTCGCCCCTGATTCCTGGCTCGCGGACCGTGACGGAGCGGTTGCCCGGGACGAGTTGGAGAAATTCATTGCGCCGGACGATTTGAAATTCATGCAAGCGAGACAATAACGTGCCGAAGCCGACGAGTACGAGGATCGTCAGTAAGTAGAGTCGGAGGCGGTAGCTCGGTTCCATGCAGATCAGAAGGAACGGCGGGGTTTACGGGCTGCTTCGGGATTGATCGAGTGATTGCATGCCTTAGCGATGCGAAATAGCAGCCAGAAAAAGAGTGGGGAAATGAGCATGGTCAGAAGCGAAGTGGACGCCATTTGCCTCAGCGTCGTTTGCGTGAGGACGAATTCTCCGCGAATGAAAGTGATGATCGCATACTCCGCCGTGAGATAAAGAAAGATGGCGATGCCAGAGAGCAGGGCAGAGAAATGCCATTTGCCCTGTTTGAAAAGTGGCTGGATTCCTTGCATCAAGAAGCCCATGGCTCCGAACAACAAAATTGAATAACCAAAACGCAAAGACTCGACAGGTTGTGTGTAGACCTCTGGATCTCCTCCATCTGTCCCCAGCGCACAGTGGGCATCCCATAGAAATCCGCCGATGAAAGCCAGCAGTAGCATCGTCGGCGACCCCACAGTGACCGCGCAGCAGAGGAAAACGAGCTGCACCAGAAAGATTCGAGACTGATAGATGCCAGTGAAAGCAGGTAAAAACTGCTGCAACACAAATGAGGCAAGCAGCAGTAAAATGGTGATGAGTGAGTAGCGGAACACGGTGGATCAGTGAGCGGTATCGAGCACCACGAAAACCGTGCTCAGATCTGCGAAGTTCACCGAGGGCCGGACGAGAGCTTCGGAATCTAGAGCGCCTTTTTCGACGGACTCGATGGTTCCTAGTAAGATGTTTGCCTGGAAGGTGCCTCCCCGGCCTGTGGTGAGCACTCGCTGTCCCTTTTGAACGGCGGCGTCGGTTGATAAAAATCTTAAACGTAGCATGGGCGTGCCATCGAAGCTACCGCGCTGGCCACTGAGGATTCCCACTTCGGGTGAACCTTCGACTTTTGCGGAAACTTGGCATTTTTCGTCGGTAAGAAGGAGGACGGAGGTCCGATTCTGGCCTGTGTAAATCCGGTCTGTTTTGCCGACGAGACCTTCGTTTGAGAGGACCGCGAGTTGGGCGCCGATTCCTCGTTCCTGGCCTGCATCGATATCCACCGTCTGCCACCAAGTGGTGGGATGGCGGCGGATGACCTGTGCTGCAATGACGTCGAAATTAGTCGCCTTTTTATAATCTAACGCATTCCGCAATCGGTCATTTTCATGTTCAAGATCGCGGTAGCGAGACTCAATGATGCGTAACCGCCCGATCTCGCCACGAATCGCGCTCAGCTCGGTTTCCAGTTCTTTCGAGTGGTGCGTTTCATTCAGAAATGCCCGGGCTTTCGTTTCCAAGGTGGAGCCTGATTTCAGGAATGGCGACATCGCCGCGAAATACATGTTTTGGACCTCACGAACGGTTCGTTCGCTGCGCGTAAATACCCAGACAGCCCCTCCGAGGAAGAGTAACAGCGCGATGAGATTGAGCGGCTTCATGGCCGGTAGGCTGGGCGAGCTTTTAGCGTTCGGAGTTAGCCACCAAGCTTAACAGGACGGGATCCTGAAGCGCTCTGCCAGTGCCTTCAGCCACGGCGCTGAGGGGATCCTCGGCGATGTGGACTGGCAGCCCAGTTTCCTCTTTCAGGAGGCGATCTAGCCCTTTGAGTAAAGCACCGCCGCCCGCGAGGACGATGCCACGATCGACAAGGTCGGCAGCAAGTTCGGGTGGGCAGCGTTCAAGAGTCGTGCGGACGGCGTCAACGATGCTGCTGAGTGGCTCGGCCATGGCTTCACGAATTTCCTGCGAAGTAATGGTGACGGTTTTCGGAAGTCCAGCCACCATATCGCGGCCCTTGACTTCCATGGATAATTCCTTTGGCAGGGGAGCGGCGGACCCGAGACGGATCTTGATTTCTTCGGCCGTGCGCTCACCGATCATTAAATTGTAGGCCCGCTTCAAGTGGGCGATAATTGCTTCGTCGAGTTCGTCACCTGCGGTGCGCACACTGCGGGCATAGACGATGCCAGAGAGGGAAATCAATGCGACTTCCGTCGTGCCACCGCCGATATCTACTATCATATTTCCTGAAGCTTCTTGCACTGGAAGTCCCACGCCGATTGCGGCAGCCATCGGCTCATCCATCAGATAAACCTCGCG
Organism: Akkermansiaceae bacterium; assembly: GCA_031415155.1. Classification (GTDB taxonomy): domain Bacteria; phylum Verrucomicrobiota; class Verrucomicrobiia; order Verrucomicrobiales; family Akkermansiaceae; genus Luteolibacter. The sequence goes on from JANORE010000582.1 coordinate 2,898, forward strand.
GGCACCCGCTTGAAGAGCCGACTCGCGGACGGCGCGGCGCTCGACTTCTGTGATGCCTGATGGGATGGCGATGAGGACGCGGGGATTGGAACGGCGGTTTTTATTCACCTTGCGGATGAAGTGCCGGAGCATCGCCTCGGTCACTTGAAAATCGGCGATGACACCGTCTTTCAAGGGGCGAATCGCGATGATATTACCTGGCGTCCGGCCCAGCATACGTTTTGCATCATCACCCACGGCAAGCACTTCATTAGTCCCTGCTTTCACTGCGACGACTGATGGCTCGCGTAAAACGATGCCTTGGTCCTTAACGTTGATCAGAGTATTTGCGGTGCCTAGGTCGATGCCGATGTCATTAGAAAATAGATTTCCAAAAAGCTTTTTAAACATGGATAATGTTGAAAATAAGAAAGTAGTGAGGAAAATTTTGAGTCGCCCTGATGTTTCACCATCAAATATTTCCAACTGGCGGGCCTGATGGAAATAAAACGAAAGACAAGATTGCTTATCGAAGACTGATGGAAAGTCATCATTTGCGGCTCATAGGTCAAGCGGTAATCCGTATCCCTTTTTTACCTTAACGAAGGTTTCACACATTTAGAATCAATGCGTCACGAGCAAAGACGATTTCGTCTCATGGCGGACTAGGAATTCATCCGCCATCGACCCATACGCCTGTGCTCCGAGTCCGCCCTTGTCATGCTCGAAAATCGTCTTGCCATGGCTCGGAGCTTCTCCAATCCGGATCGTCCGCGGAAT
>JANORE010000583.1:0-1894 GCA_031415155.1 Akkermansiaceae bacterium
ATCGTCAGTGTGAGGCGATAGGAAAAGCAGGCGCGGAGGTCACGATGCTTTGCCCTACTGATTTTCCCTTTCCCACGATTGGCTATCAACAGGTGAAAATGCTAGAGCAAGATGCTGCGCCCAAGCTGTCACGCTTAAAAAACCGGATTCGTATTTTCAAGCGGTTGTTAGAAGATACGGCTTACTTGGATCGGTTCATTACGAAAGAAAATTTCCGCCAAGTTTTCTTTGCTTCCTACGGTGAATATCTTGCTCCCCTGTGGGCTTGGCGATTTCGGCGTCATGCTCGTAGAGGTGTGAAATTTGGTGCTGTCGCTCACGATCCGGTGCGAGACTATGTTGTAGGACCATTGTGGTGGCATCGTTGGTCGATCGCAGAAGGATATAGTTTTCTGAGCGAGATTTTTGTCCATGACAAGATCAAGCTGGACACCGTCCGGCCCATGAAAAACCTGCGAACCACAGAAATACCTCATGGTCCCTACCCTTTTCCTCAATCTAGCAAGACACGAGATGATTTTCGCCAAGAACTTGGCATTCCCACCGATGCATCACTTTTTCTTTGCTTCGGCCACATCCGCGATAATAAAAATCTCGATCTCATCTTAGCAGCAATGCAGGAGGTAAAATCGGCTTGGCTACTCGTGGCGGGCAGTAAGGCATCCGCCAATCAAAAGTCGGCGGCAGACTATCAAAAGTTAGCTGACCAGCTTGGTGTGGCAGATCGCTGTCGATGGCAAATCGCTTTTTTAGAACCCAAGGATGTATCAAACTGCTTTGTGGTTTCTGACTTTATCTTGCTGACTTATGCAAAGTCCTTCCGCTCGACAAGTGGTGTGTTGAATGTAGCTGCGTGGTTTAAAAAGCCAGTCATCGCCTCTGCGGGAGATAGTCCGTTATTAAATTTAGTCAGGCAATACGATCTCGGCTGTACGGTGGAGGCAGATTCTAGCGAAGCAATCAAGCAAGGCATGACTCAGTTACTACAACGCCAATCTCTTGTGAAATGGGATGAGTATCTACGCGATAATAGCTGGGAAGAAAATGCTACGAAAGTCATCCAAGCGATGACGACAGGTCACGAAGCTTGAGTTTCTATCATTTAGTCCATTATGAAACCTTTCAGGGAAACTGAGCTTTTCAGAATCACGAACCGAAAAATAACGGCAGTTCTTAGAAACTATCCGTGGCCAATCAAGCACTGGATTTTCAAACAAAATCCAGTGCATACTCGAAAAGATGCACCATCTCTGGTCGCGATTCTTTGCCCTGCGCGACATTTCCAAGAAGGGTGTTGGGCGTTGTGGAGTTGGGTGCGTTTTCTTACTCAACATGTTCAACCTATGCTCATGGTAGATGGGAAAATAAGCGATGAGATGCGCGAGCAATTTCATCGACTATTTCCTGACGGCGAAATTCGCGAAGTCTCGGAGTTAATTGAGCGATCACTTCTGCGAAAGGAGCTCGGAGAATTCGTCAAAGTCAACTGGACCGCGAAAAAAATAGCGGCTCTGCATCCACTACAAAAAGACAAGCATGTTTTATATGCTGATTGCGATGTGATCTGCTTTAATCAACCGACAGATCTCATTGCCTGCATGGAGAATCCAAGCAATGGCAGATATTTATGGGACGAGCACGGATACGAAGTCGATCCTTGGTTCCAAGAGCGAGGCAAAGAAGTGGGGATTATAGCAACGAAGCATTTCAACTCTGGATTGATTTGGATTCCGGAAAATTCATTTTCTGACGAGTTACTTCTTTCCTCATTAAATGGCTGGACGGCTAAGGAAAATAGCCATTTTTCCGAGCAAACTTTACTATCTCTATTAGCGATTTATTCAGGAGCAGAGGCGCTTGATTCCAAAAAACATATCTTATCTTGGGACGGATG
>JANORE010000584.1:0-15437 GCA_031415155.1 Akkermansiaceae bacterium
TCCACGACCGGGCCGCCGCTGTCTCCAGGTTGCAAGGGGATGTCGATTTTAAACTTCCTGGTTCCGGTGAATGCGCTCTCTGGCGGCAAAGGAGTGGCGAGCTTCCCATCTGCGGATTTGCCCCCGGTAGAAATCCCGCCGTGAATCACGTAATTCCCAGCAGGTAGCCAGCGCTCCGGCGGCGTCCACTGGTAGAAATAAGGCGTTTTTCGAGGGATGTGTAACAACGCGATGTCCGAGGACTTGGATTTCCAAACCACTCGTGCTTTGGTCGATACGAGACGACCTCCTTGACCGCAAATGATAAATACATTCCGGCCAGCCACTCGCGACAGGACATGATCCGCAGTGAGAAAGTATCCATCTGCCGAGATCGGCGCGGCCGAGCCTCCGTCCGCATCTTTCGGAGAAAACGCCATGGAGAAATTTCGGCTCACCCAGTTGTCTAAATTTTCACGATCTGTCACTACCACCGCACTCACTCGTTGTGCCACGATCTGGCGAGTCGCGCGAGTAGGCGCTGCGGAATCCGGCGATGGAGAAATCGAGCAGGCTTGAGTCAACCAACCCATCAGTAATAAAATCAACGAACGGAGGAAGATTCCCATCTGAGTGAATTCAAGCATAACCGAGCAGCCCCGTCACATAAGATTTTAACTTTCATTCAATAATCTCTCGATGACTCGGCGGAAAGGCGACGGCATCGGCAGGGCCAAGACATCCTCAATCGCGTGCCAAGCCTCGCCATTCGCGAGCTGAAAATTTTTCCCTGCCTTCGCGCTGTCATGGACTCGCAAGGTCACGCGGTATCGGGTAATCGTGTAGCGATGCTCCGTCAGGATCGGGAGCTTCGAGATTTCCGCCGCATCACGAGTCGGTAATTTCCACAAACCTTCCCGCCGTTTCGCGCTTTCGCGATGCAGCAGTAGCCGTCCTTGTGGGTCTAGCTGCCATATCGCGTGCTCATCCATCGCGGTGATCGTCGTTTTCTGGCGTTTCACAGGCAGTCGTTCCGGCTCAAGCGTTTTACAAAAATCAGCCACCGGACAATGGAAGCAATCCGGCACGCCGGGCCTACAGATTTTCTGGCCCAGCTCCATGAGTGCGGAGTTATAGATCCGGGATCGCTTGGGATCTGCTAGAGTTTCCGCCCATTCCCAGAGTTGCTTTTGGCCCGCCGTGGTATCGATCCATTCGGAGAAATCCATCACTCGTGAGAGTACTCGCGCCACGTTTCCATCCACGACAGCTGCGGGTAAATCCGATGCGAAGGCACGCAACGCATTCGCCGTGTAGCGACCAATCCCTGGCAACTTCACCAGCTCCGCGAGCTCCGTTGGAAATTTCCCACCATGCTCAGAAATTACGGCCTGTGCGGTGAGTCGTAACATCCTCACACGGCGATAGTAGCCCAGTCCTTCCCATGCTTTCAGTAAGGACTCGTCATCTGCGGCTGCCAGTGATTTCACGGTGGGAAATGTTTCCAAAAACCGCGTGTAAAATCCACGGCCTAACACCGTCGCGATTTGCGTCTGCTGGAGCATCACCTCCGAAATTAAAATCGGGTAAGGTTCCTGAGTCCTCCGCCATGGATAATCTCTCCCATTTTCAAAAAACCACGTCACTAATGCTTCACGAAATGGCAGCAAACTTCTCAGGGCATCTCTCTTTGACCGTGGCTTTAGCATCGCGTCAGAGAATCAAGAAGAATGGATCTCTGGTCAACTTGGACTGATGATTGAGGTGATTTTGTAAAACGAAATAGGCGCGGCGAGGATCTTTATGCCTGCGGGCGAGCGACTTTTCGCGGGGGATGCTCAGACGAAAGATAGAAGAAATTACTTTGTTTTACCGAGCGATCATCGTTCTCGCAAGCCGCTGGAAGCGTTTTTAGCGAGCTACATTACCGCCCCGGAAAACTTTAAATTTCTCCAGCCGCACGCAAACCGCTTTCGACTCCGCCATTCATATAACCTGGGAAATCCTCACTTGTATGTTCGCCGGCGAAGATCAGTCGTCCTCCCAATTCTGGCTTCGCGGCATTGGAAATCATACTGCAATATTGGCCGACTCCGGTGGCGCTGAAAGAGCCGCGTGCTAGAGCGAAATGAGTCCAATCCATCGCTGCGCTATGACCGTTATAAGCGGCTTTTGCCATTGGGAAAATTTCATTGACCTTGTCCACATATCTAGCAGCCGAGCCATGACTGAAGTGCCGTGCCGCTGCACCTCCGATATAGCATGTTAAAATCCCTTGATTCCCTTTTTGGCCAGCACTGGTGTTCCATGTTTGAAATAATCCATCACTGAACGCACCGCCGTGGCTTGCCGGAGAAAGTGTTCTCCAAAATTGCTCGCGGAAGCCGAGCATGACTTTAGCATTCGCGCCCCAGCCCATTTCTTGAATCGCTTGATGCTTTAAGAGACTCAGCGGCAACCGTTTGACCCCGGGAATGTCACGTAGCACGGTGAACGGGATGGCCATCACTACCTTGTGATATGCGATCCGCTTGGTCTCGCGGCCATGGGCGAAACTCAAGGTGATTTCTTTACCGTTATCTTCGATTTTTTCTAAGCGATGCCCTTGATTCAATTCCACTCGCCCTTGAATTTTTTTAACTAACGCATCGGTCAAGCGACTACTGCCACCTGTGATGCGGAACGCCTCGTCACTGTCACCATACATTTCCATACCCTCGCTCGTGTCCGGGGAAATCATATCAATGAAGTTGAGCGCCGACTGACGTGATGTTTCTACCCCATATTCTGTGACATAAGCGACATCGAGAGTCTGGATGACCCATTCTGCTGTTCCTGTCGTTTTCCCCGCTTCGCGTAAATAACGATCTAACGGAATCATATCTAATGCTAGCGCCTTATCGGTATATTCATCTTTCGAATTTATCAGTCCCTCTGCATCCGCAGCGATTCGCTTGGCCAGCGGGGTGAATGCTGGGATCAACTCAACATCCGTGCGGATAACGCCATCGATATAGTAGTAATCGCTCCCTTTCGGGTGACCCTTTTTTAGCGGTTGGATTCCAACGCCTAACTCCTTAGCCAGAGCAATGAGCGAAGTGTGGTTCGTGTCCACTAACTCTCCACCGAGTTCGCAGAACATACTTTCTTCATTAAAATTTTGCTTCGTCCACATCCGTCCGCCGAATCGCGCTGCCGCTTCGTAAAGATGGACATTGATCCCTCTTTGGCGGAGGCGATAAGCTGCTGTTAGGCCCGCGATACCACCTCCAACGATGGCTACAGCTCCTTGTGTCGCAGAAGTCGCCAGGACTCCACCGCTCATGCCTGCACAACTGGTCAAAGCTCCGGCTCCTGCCAATCCGAGAGTTTGTAGAAACTCCCGGCGAGCAAACTTCCGTGCCGCTTTCTCCTCGGAAGATTTAATTTCTCCTGTGCGACGCAGGATGTTGACCAAGTGAGCGAGGAACGAGGTTCGAGTATTCATGATAGACCTATCTAAAAGATTTTCATTTCGATAGAAAGACTTTTAGGTTTAAAGGCCGCACCCGAAACATTTCAGCCAAATTGGCATCAATCACTCATCCATGAATCAATGATTTCATTTGGCGCAAGCCCTATGAGACGGATGCCCGATGCTTTTTGAAAATGGCTAATGTCCGTTCACGTTCCGTTTTATGATCCACGCAGGGCAGGGGATATCCAGGTGCAAGTGGGCGTCCGTCCGCGGGTGCTACTAAAAAGCGTGATGGATGGATGCTTGCGAGCTCAGGAATCCAGCGTTTGATGTAACTGCCTTCCGAGTCGAATTTCGCAGTTTGCGACCAAGGATTTTGTATGCGGAAATACGGTGCCGCGTCAGCTCCTGTTCCAGCAGACCATTGCCAACCACCGTTGTTAGAAGCGATTTCTCCATCCAGCAGGTTCTGCATGAACCATGACTCGCCCTGTTTCCAGTCGATGTGCAGATCCTTGGTAAGAAACATCGCGGTGATCATGCGGACTCGGTTGTGCATAAATCCTCTCGCCTTGAGTTCTCGCATCCCGGCATCGACGATTGGAAATCCCGTGCGGCCTTCTTTCCATGCCTCAAACAGATTTCCCGGCTCGTCCCATGGTAAGCCGCGCCAGTCCGGGTTAAATTCTTCGTCTAAAACGTTCGGAAAATGATGGAGGATCGCGAAGTAAAATTCCCGCCAAGCAAGCTCCTTGATGAAAATATCGATCCCTAATTGCTCGGCGAGATTCGCAGTTTGACGAGCTTTCATCGACTCCTCATAGACCGTGCGGATCGAAATGAGTCCCCAGCGTAAATCTTGGGAAATCCGGGAAGTGCCATTGGCTGCCGGGAAATCACGCTTCACCGAGTAGGCTTGGATTTTTCCAGTGATGGCACTTTGTAGTCGTTCTCTTGCTGCTCGCTCACCCGCTTCAAGCAGTTGAGTAATCGGTATCTCCATTTCCCAATCTCTAACGGTGGGCAGTGGCAAAGATATCGAAAGCTCAGGAGTTCGCAGCGACTTGGGTTTCGAAAGGGGAGGCGGTTTGGGCAAGCTCAACCAATTCCGGCTGTATGGCGTATAGACCCGATACACGGAGCCGCTTTGCGTCAAGACTTCGCCGGGTTGATGTAAGGAGACATCGTCGTAGGCGTGGCACTCGACTCCAAGTTCCACACAAAGTTCGCGGACCTCCTTTTCCACAGATTTCCCGAAAGGATCTGGATCTGCATTGAAATAAAGTGCGGTGGCCTGGCACTCCAGAATCAATTTTCGCAGCTCAGTAACTGCTTTGCCTTGGCGGACGATCAAGCGTCCATCCAGAGTTTCGAGATTTCTAGCGAGCGATTCTAGTGAACGACAGAGGAAATACTGACGATTTGGCCCAGTCCACGGATGCGAAATTTTCCAATGACTGAGAATATACAAAGGAATCACGGGCAGCCCGTTCATGCTCGCATGAAAAAGTGCCGTGTTATCTGCGATTCGCAAATCACGTCTGAACCAATGAATCACCGCAGGTTGCCTGTCGTGCATCGTAAATCCATGTCACGAACACGAAATCGTGCAACCCCTGAAAACTGATAGATACTAAAAAACCAAGAAACAATGGCCGATGACTCAACTTGCGTCTGCCAATAATTTTCCGGCTTTCTTGATGGTTGCGGGAGAAAGTTTGGCATCAACACGTTTCGCGCCTTCGATCAGTTCTTTGAGCTCGGTAAGAGCCTTTTCCGCGACCGCGAGAGACTTCTTGCCTCCGCCATACTTTTTATCAGGGAAATATTTAGTGAAAGTCGTTCCTGCTCTGCTAATGCACAATCGCCAGCCCTCGAATGCTGCGGTCTCGTAAGTGAATCGAGTGAGATTGCGTTTGGACTTCATATTTTTAACGGGGGTTATTTGAGATAAACAATTCGATGTAATCACTATCTGATAGGAAATCTAGTCAAAAGTTCAAATTTTCAGTTAAAATTTGTTTTTTTAGTAACGATCTGTGAAAAAAGGCTTTGCAAGCTAGCCCGGACCATCATTTATTCCCGCTCCTGCGAGTTGTTTCATTCATCCCGTCGGTCCTCTAAGTTGCTTTTTTCGGAAAGTAGCTACACTCGCAAGAGGGTAACCCGGTAATCAATATTAGATATGTCAGCAGTCAAACTTGCTCGTTTCGAGCTTCCGAACCGCCTCGTCCGTGACGAGGAAACCGCCACCGATACCTACGCCCAGTTCATCGCTGAGCCATTCGAGCGTGGATATGGCCACACCATAGGGAACTCGCTCCGCCGCGTGCTTCTTTCCTCACTGGAAGGCGCATCCATCACTTCCGTTCGCATCGCTGGCGTCCAGCACGAATTTTCCAGCCTCCCTGGCGTGGTTGAAGACGTGACTGACATCGTGCTTAATCTCAAGAAGGTGAAGTTCAGCCACAATGAGAAGGAGCCGCGTATTCTTACCATCAAGGTGGAAAAAGAAGGCGTCATCACTGCTGGCGATATCATCCCGGATCACATCTACGACATCGTCAACAAGGAGCAAGTCATCTGCACTCTCGATAAAAAGGTGAAGTTTGATTGCGAATTTGAAGTTCGCGTGGGCCGTGGCTTCTCCACTGGCGACGAAAATAAGCGCAAGGACCAACCCATCGGCGTCATTGCAATTGACTCGATTTTCTCCCCGGTCACTCGGGTGAAATATTCCGTTGAAACGACTCGAGTCGGCCAAATGACCGATTTCGACAAGCTCATCCTCGACATCTGGACAGACGGACGCATCACCCCGCAAGACGCGCTGCTCCAAGCGTCCGCCATCCTTCGTCACCACCTCGATGTCTTCGTCAATTACGACGAAAATGCCGTGGACTTCGAAGAAGCACCTGCTGAATCCAGCGAGGAAAATGCTGCGCTCAAGAAGCTTCTCAACATGTCGGTCAACGAGATCGAACTCTCGGTCCGTGCCGCAAATTGCCTCAACAATGCGAATATCACTTCGGTCGGCCAGCTCGCCATGAAGTCCGAAGCAGAAATGCTCAAGTATCGCAACTTCGGCAAAAAATCCCTCAACGAAATCAAGGACAAGCTCGTAGAGCTCGGCCTCGGTCTCGGTCTATCCTTCGAATCTTCATTGCTCTCCGGCCCAGCCGCCGCATCCCGTGGCCCACGCCTCGGTGCAGAAGATGAAGCTCCAGTCGGCCTTGCTGACTTGATCGCCCAAAACCTCGACGACTAACCTTTAAACTAGAAACGGAAGCACCCGATGAGACATCGCAGCAAAACAGTAAAACTTAAACGCAACGCCTCGCACCGCCGGGCCCTGCTTGCCAACTTGGCATGCAGCCTGATCGAGCATGGCCGCATCAAAACGACCCTCGGCAAGGCCAAAGCACTTCGCCCAGTCGCGGAAAAATTGATCACCCTCGCCAAGCGCGACGATCTTCATTCCCGCCGTCTGGCCATCGCTTTCCTTCACCATAAGGACACCGTCCAGAAGCTATTCACCGAGACGGCACCTGCCTCGAAGGATCGCAAAGGTGGCTACTGCCGCATCACCAAGCTCGGTGCTCGCATGAGCGATTCCGCACCGATGGCAATCATCGAGTGGGTTGACCAAGCAGCCACTGCGGAAGATGCAGATGCGGAAGAAGCCGCCGCTGAGATTCCAGCACCGAAGCAAAAAGCGGCGAAGGAGAAGGCTGCCGATGCAGTCGTCGAAGTAGCTGGCCAGTAATTTCCCTTAGGAAAAATTAAAGCCGCCTGCATTCACGTGCAGGCGGCTTTTTCATGGAAACTAAACAGGCGAGACGTCCATTTCTCCTGGCAGTCTGGATCGGCAGCCTTCCATTTTACCAGACTCAGTCGGCTTAAAATCAAGCGTTTTGTCTATTTTTCTGCCATCATCTTTACCATCAGCACCGACGGAATAGAGCGAAAATGGTAACGATACTGCCGCGCATGATGATTTGTGGAAATGATACCATCGCTCAATGGATTGCCCCGTTGGAGCAATCCAGCCCGACGTTTTCCACAAAATATGAAGCGCGGCAGTATATACTCGTCATCATCAATGATGAATCAGGAACTTAAATCACTCATGACCTTGAAGTCCCAAAGCTCAGTGAATCCGCATTCGCTGGCCAATCGGTGGACTTCGCGCCTGAATCGTTACAAATTTTTTTCAATTTGAAATCAAACTCCTTTATTAATAAAGAGTTAATGGCGGGTGGTCCCGAGTGGAATCGAACCACTACCTACGGCTTCGGAGGCCATCGTCCTATCCATTGGACCACGGGACCAGTGAGTTCACGCTGGGGGCGGAAGACATAACGGGCCGTGCCGCGCTTGGCAAGGGAAGGATTTCGAATTTTCATCCGTGCATCCGGTCCCATGCCGCCCAGAAATCCTTGGTCTGCTTGGCATCCGGGAGGATTTCTAGCAATAGCGTTTGATCTCCAGCTTCAAATTGATCGAAGTCATCCACCGTGCGGATGCGGAGGTGATTCATTCCCCACAGCGTCGCGAGGCCGGAGAGATCGGCGGATTGTGGATTGGTCATCCACTCGACGGCTCGTGGGCTCATGAACTGGAGGCGTGGCAGTCGTTCGAAGATTTTCCCGCCGCTGTTGTTGATAACGGCGAGGACTCGGCCCTGGCAGTTGATCTGCTCCAGCACGAAGGGCGCGGCGAGATCGTAGAGTGCGGTGAGATCTCCGACGACCGCCCAAGTTTCGCTAACGTCGGCGGACCAGCCGAGCCAAGTGCTTACTTGGCCGTCGATGCCATTTGCCCCGCGATTTGCCCGGACGGATGGGACCGGTCGCAGCCATTGGGCGAAGAGATTCCACTCGCGGATCGGCATACTATTTCCGAGGAAGAGTCCGCTGGCGATGGACGCGTAGTGCGATAATGTACGAAGTAGCGCGGGTTCGCTGTCGGGATAAATTTCCAAAAGTTCATCGATTTTGACAGTCCGGCTGCCTGCACCAGAGAGGTAATCCAGCGCATCATCCGCCAGCTCGATCGGACCCAGCGCGGAAATGACACGGTCCAGCGGACCACGCAGAACCTTCGATTCACGGGCGAGTCCGGGCAGGCCATTGCGGCAGACCGACCAGACGGAGACCTGCGGTAAATTTTCCAGATCGCGCCAGAAGCGACCACTGGGCACCTCACCGAGGCGCAGAATTTTCCCCGGCGGACGGGATTTTAGAATGCGATCTGCATCGTGGATCGCCAGCGACTGGAGTGCCTCGCGCAGACCGCTCGTCGCCTCGGCGAGAACGGGTGCGCCCAGATCTTGGCAGAAATGGAATACTTCCTCACGCTCATCGGGTTCCAGTCCGCCGACGATCACGACGAGACCCTTAAAATGCTCCTCGCGCAGCCAGCGAGCGAGCGTCGCCACGTCGAGCCTCTCTCTTACGGGCTGGAATTCACCCAGAGTTTCACCTGAGAAATCTTCATCATCCGCTTCAAATCCTTCGTCGAGTTCTACATTAAGATGCAGTGGCTGATTTCCATTCCAATCGCCAAAAGTTCCCTGCCATGCGTGGTTTCCGAAAATCCCCGGCTGCTCAATCGTCTGCGGTGCGCCCGTTCCGCGGAACTCAGCTGGCCGGTCCGCCGTGATGGCGACGAGCGGCCTCGCTTGATAATGGGCCTCAATCATGGCGGGCAAAAGCTCTGCCACCGCGGTGCCACTCGTGGTGATGACCGCGCAGGGTTTTCCCGTCTCCATCGTCCGCCCGAGGGCGAAAAAACCCGCGCTGCGCTCTTCAAAATGCCGCCATACTCGGACCAGCCCTGCTGCCTCGGCGCGGGAAAGCACTTCGAGCAAAGCTGCATTCCGCGCTCCGGCGCAGACGACGAACTCGCCGACGCCTGCACGGAGACAATTTTTCACCACATTCAGAGCTATCGGCCACGCATTCACGGCGCCTTGCTATCGTAGCTTTAGCGGAATGTCCAAACGTGTGATGAGAGAAATTTACAATTCAGTGGGGTTGCACGAAGTCCGGCCCCCTGATAAATAAAATTCTGTGACTGAGCAAAAAAAAGAACGCCTCAAAAAGGGACAAAAAGAAGAGATTCTCCGTCGTTTTCTGGCAGGTGAAAAGGCGGTGGCACTGAGCGAGGAGTTCAGCGTGACTGCCGAATATGTCCGGCTGCTGAAACGGCAACATCTGGATCCTGAGCGTTTCCGAAAAAAGGAAATGGCCAAGCTTTCTAAAAAACTCACGGACGAGGAGATCGTGAAATTTCATGAAGTGCTCTCCACCACCGTACCGAAAGATCACGGATTCCCGCCTCATCCGAAGTGGTGGAATCTCGCGCACGGCGCCAGTTTAGCCGATCTACTTTTCAATAAAAGGCCGAGCATACGGATCTTGAAAGATCACGTGACGCCTTACATGCCGAAAAAGGGCGACTTTCGGTTTGGCCGCCCAGAGGCTCCACAGCCGTTGTCGCTCGAAGATATTTCGCCGGAATTTGCGTCGGACCCAGATTATGTCGCCTATTGCCTCTCGCCGATTTATCAGCAAATTCGGCAGCGTGAATACGAATTTGCCTTGGCCGACTATGAAGAACGTTTTGCGGAATCCGATGAACGCGAGCGACTGGCAGAGGAACGAATGAAGGCGGTGGCTGAACCCAGTTTCCAGTTTTCTCCCATTGGGAAACGCACAGGGAAGCATGCGAAGGGTAAAGGCAGTCCATTTACTCCGCCGAAGAAGAAGCGGCGGTGATTCCTGAGAAATGAATACTTTTTTGAAAAAATTCCTCTCGTTGGTGCGTCTTTAAGGTCCAACATTGAGAAATTAATGCGTCATTTTTTAAATCATCTTAAGGCATTGCCGATTTTAGTTACCGTGCTCTTTGCGTGTTTTGACACGTCGCAGGCGGCGAGTCCTCGTCAGTCGGAATCGGATTCTGCACTCGTTTCTGCGAATGTAACAAAAGAGGAGGTGAAGATTTCGCTGCCGGAGAAAATTTCGTTCAACGAGCATATTCAGCCCATTTTATCCGAGTATTGCTACCACTGTCATGGGCCAGATGCTGGCACGCGCGAGCCGAAAAGTGAGCCACTCCGGCTGGACCGAGTCGAAGATGCCTTCAAGATTCGTGATGATGGCAAACCGGTGATTATTAAAGGAAATGCGAGAGATTCAGCCATCGTGAAAAGAATGCACGAGAAAGATCCAGACTCGATCATGCCGCCACCGGAAAGCCACAAAGTGATGAAGCCTCAGGAAATCGCGGTTTTAGAACGCTGGATTGACCAAGGTGGAGAATATGAGCCGCATTGGTCATTCGCACAGGTCAAGAAGCCGGAGCCTCCCGCTGCGGGAAGGGGCTGGGCGGCCAATTCCATCGACCACTTCATTGCGGAAAAACTGGATCAGTCCGGTCTAAAACCCAATCCACCGGAAGACCTCGCGCGTTTTTACCGCCGTTTGCATTTTGATCTAACTGGCCTGCCGCCTGCCCCAGATGCGATTGAGGAGTTCAAGAAATCCGCTGCCAAAAATCCGCAGGTGGCCATCGAATCCGCCTCCGACCAATTGCTGGCGTCCACCGCGAGTGCTGAGCATTTTGCCCGCCATTGGCTCGACGCGGCTCGCTACGCGGACACCCACGGTATCCACATCGACAACTACCGCGCGATCTGGCCTTACCGCGACTGGGTGATCCAGGCATTCCAGGCGAACATGCCGTGGGATCAATTTACCACCGAGCAAATCGCCGGCGACATGCTGCCTAACCGTACGCTCGACCAGCTCGTGGCAACCGGATTCTCCCGCTGCCTCGCCACCACGGGTGAGGGCGGCGCGATTGCGAAAGAATACGATGCGATCTATGCGAAGGATCGGGTAGAGACAGTATCGGCAATCTGGCTCGGTCTAACGACGGGTTGCGCCGCGTGTCATGATCACAAATTTGACCCGGTTTCGACCAAGGAGTTTTATTCACTCACTGCATTTTTCCGAAATACCCCGATGTCGGCGCTTGATGATAACAAGGAAGATCATCCGCCGAATGTGTTTGTCCCCCTTTTATCAGATCGGGACCGTTGGGCCTCCCTTGCCAAGGAACTTGCTGAAGCAAAGGATCAACTCGCCACCCGTGCCGAAGCGGTGCGTCCCGAGTTTGGAAATTGGTCAGTCACCGCGAAGATCAAGTCAGCTCGTGACATCGACTCTACGCTCTCGATTCACTTACCGCTCAGTGAGTTGGAAGGACCACTGCGGGGGATAGTGGATGGGCAAGTGCGCGAATGGGCGACGCCTGCATCGCGCATCGATGCACCTCTTGGCAAGGCTCCGTTGATCAGTGATGAGCCGATAGATCTTGGCGATATTGGCAGCTTTTCACGTCAAGAACAGGTGACTTTCGGTGGTTTCATCCGCCTGGAGGGTGAGCCGTCCGGGGCCGTAATCGCTCGGATGAATCCAGCCGAATCTCACCGCGGCTGGGATTTGTTTTTGGAAAATGGTAAGCCAGCCTATCACGTCATCGATTCCTGGGATAAGGCGGCTAACAAGGTCGTCGCGCCGAGTCCGCTCAAGCCGGGCGAATGGCATCATGTGATGGTGACCTTCGATGGCAAGATCTCTGGCCATCAAGCAAGCGCGATTTATGTCGATGGCAAAAAGGTCGATGCGAAGACCTATCCAAACTCGGTAGGTGGAAACATCGAGACTGCTGTGCATTTGCGTCTCGGGTCGCGAGAAGCCGGGGACTCTAAACTCAATGGGAAGGTCGCGCTTCAGGATTTTCGGTTCTATCGGCGTCTACTATCGGCCAGTGAAATCCAAGTGCTTGCGAATAGCAGCGTCTTGCAAGAAATCATCGCGCTGCCCGTCGATCAACGATCCAAGGAACAAGCCGATTCCCTTTTTGATTATTTCACGGCGAATATCGACGAGCCTTCTCGGGAGATTAGGACTCGGATAGACGTGATCGAAGTGGCACAATCTGAAATTCGCCACAGAGGCTCGATGACCTTGGTGATGGAGGAAAAGAAAGAAGAAGCATTCGCCCATGTGCTCACTCGTGGAGGGTATGCGGACGAGGGAGAGCGAGTCACTCCGACCACTCCCGCAGTGCTTCCACCGATGGCAGCCGATGCACCGAAGAACCGCCTCGGACTCGCCCGTTGGCTCAATGATCCGGCCAATCCGCTGCCTGCTAGAGTGACGATGAATCGTACGTGGTCCTATTTTTTCGGGATGGGCATCGTGGAGTCGAGTTCTGACTTTGGGATCATGGGGGCACGCCCGAGCCATCCGAAGCTTCTCGATTGGCTGGCCGCAGAGTTCGTCGATTCCAAGTGGGATTACCGGCACATGATTAAGTTGATGGTGACTTCCGCAGTTTATCGACAGTCGGCTGAGGTGCCGCCCGAGAAACTGGAGAAGGATCCCTCGAACCGCCTCATGGCCCGTGGCCCGCGCTACCGCCTAGATGCCGAGCAGATCCGGGACCTTGCCCTTTCCGCCTCAGGGCTGCTATCGCAGAAAGTGGGTGGTCCCTCGGTAAAGCCCTATCAGCCAGAAGGCATCTGGGAAGCCGTAGCCATGCCACAGTCGAACACGCGGACTTACCGCCAAGATAGCGGCGAGGGACTCTATCGGCGGTCACTTTATACGATGTGGAAACGCTCTGCCGCCCCGCCCTCCATGGAAATTCTCAACGCTCCGTCTCGTGAGACGTTCTGCGTCCGCCGTGACCAGACCAATACGCCTCTCCAGGCGCTCGTCGTTCTGAATGATCCACAATTCGTCGAGGCGGCACGCCAACTCGCAGCGAACGCCATGCTCGCTTCGACAGACGCCGATCAAAGAATCCATTTCATGACGAAGCGTCTCCTCAATCGCTTGCCGAAAGCGGACGAAGCGAAAATCCTCAAAGCCTCGTATGAAGAACTCCATGCCTCGTATCTTGCTCAGCCGAGCGATGCGAAATTACTCATCGCCGTCGGTGAAATTCCTGCCCCAGATGTCTCGGTGACTGAGCTTGCGGCTTGGACCGTCGTCGCCAGTCAGATCCTCAATCTCGACGAAACTCTCACTCGCTAATTCACATGAACGCCCTAGAAACCTACAACGAAGCACTCACGCGTCGGCAGTTTTTCCGCCAATCTGCGACTGGCCTCGGCGCGGTCGCCCTTTCCTCTTTGCTGGGCCAGCAGTCCTTCGGTAGTGCGGGGCCAGACCTGTCCTCGTTGATGGCAAATATTCCGCAAATCGCGCCCAAGGCGAAGCGTGTGATCTACATTTCACTGATCGGTGCGCCCTCGCAGATCGACCTATTCGACTACAAGCCAGATCTCCAGAAGCGGTTCAAAGAAGACCTGAATCAGTGGCTCAAGGATCAAGGCCAGCGGCTCACAGGAATGACTTCGGGGCAGGCTTCGTTCCCGCTCGCCCCCAGTATTTTTAAATTTGCCCAACATGGACAATCCGGCACATGGATCAGTGAACTTCTGCCATGGACCGCCAAAATGGTCGATGACATCTGCATCATTAAGTCGATGCACACCGATGCGATCAACCACGAACCCGCCAATCAATTGATCTGTACCGGCTCCATGCAGGCAGGCAAGGCCTCCATGGGATCTTGGCTGTCGTATGGACTCGGCACGATGAATCAAGATTTACCCTCATTCGTCGTCCTACACGCCACTCACTCGTCGCCATTTTCAAATGTCCAAGCGATTTCCTCCCGTCTCTGGAGTTCTGGATATCTTGCGGGAAAATACTCCGGCGTCGCGCTCCGCTCGCTGGGTGATCCCGTGCTATTTCTCAAGGATTCACCGGGCATTTCCCGGGACATCCGGCGTCGGATGTTAGATGGCGTCAGTCAGATGAATCAAGCGTCCTACGAAGCCGTGGGCGACCCTGAAATACAAACGCGCATCCAACAATACGAGATGGCCTTCCGGATGCAGGCTTCCGTTCCTGAGCTGACGGATCTCTCGGGAGAATCTGAAGATGTCTACGCACTCTACGGTGCGGACAGTAAAAAGCGCGGCACCTTTGCTAACTCCGCTCTCATGGCTCGTCGTTTATTAGAACGTGGTGTCCGCTTCGTGCAAATCTTCCACCGTGGCTGGGATCAGCACGGCGATCTTCCACGCGATCTTGCTTCGCAGTGTAAAGACGTGGATCAAGGCGGCTACGGCCTCATCCAAGATCTCAAACAACGCGGCATGTTAGAAGACACACTTGTCATCTGGGGCGGCGAATTCGGACGCACGGTCTATTCACAAGGAAATCTCACAGAGACTGATTACGGGCGCGATCACCATCCTCGCTGCTTCTCCATCTGGATGGCCGGCGGCGGCATTAAAGGTGGCCAAGTCTATGGCGAAACGGATGAAATGTCTTATAACATCGTCGGCGATAAAAAGGTCCATATCCGCGATCTCCACGCCACCATCCTCCACGCCATGGGCCTCGATCACCATCGTCTCACGTTTAAATCCCAAGGACTCGACCAAAAGCTCACAGGCGTCGAGCCAGCGAGAGTCGTCACCGATCTTTTCGCGTAAGCGATGAGTTTTTATACAGAGGCCGTTCTGAGATTTTGACCAAATCTTGCCTCTGCTGAGGAATGCCATTGAGCTTAAGCAAATAGGCATGGAGGTTTCTTCGTATCGTCTAGTTCGGAACAGAGGTAGCGGTTCGAAAATAAAGATCATACCCGACGAGTGTCCGGTAAATTCCATGTTGAAGGATGGAGTAAGGACTTCTTTGCGGAGGTATCCAAAAGAATTTAGGCACCGCGAATCCTACGAATCTAACGAATCATTCAGAATCAACCTAGAAAGGAAAATAGGAAAATATTTTTTAACCACAGATTACGCGGATTACACAGATTTCTAGAGAGTTATAGAAATGGATTTATTGATTTTCGGCTTCACTTTTGAGGTGAGTCACGCTGACGAGTGCAATCTCTCAAA
>JANORE010000585.1:0-1663 GCA_031415155.1 Akkermansiaceae bacterium
GAACCTCCGCCAATCGACCTTCAAAGACTTCCACGACGCCATGAACCGATTCAACCACCGCCAAGCCTTCGCCACCATCACCGCCCGCCACAACTGACCCCGTGCAAAAATCCGCCATGTAATCATCGCTTTCCACTTAAAATTGAATGGCGGATTCCGATCTCGTCGTAGATCCTTTGCGAGTCACTTATCGCTGAATCATTTCCCACCTACTGCACCATGTCTTGGCAATCCTACAATCAATCCCTCCTTCGCTACCCACAACACGGCTTTTCTCTCGATTTGTCGCTGATGGACATCGCGCCTGACGACGTCACCGCTCTCCAGCCTAGGATTGCCAAGGCATTTGCTGATATGGTCGCCCTTGAATCGGGCGCAATCGCCAACCCCGATGAGGGCCGGATGGTCGGTCATTACTGGCTCCGTAATGCGGCACTGGCCCCGACAGAATCACTGAAAAAAGCAATCGTTGAGCCACTCGCCGCTTTGAAGCAGTTCGCGGAAAACGTCCACACCGGCGGCATCACTTCTCCGTCGAGCGGAAATTTCCAGCAAATCCTGCTCATCGGCATCGGCGGCTCCGCACTTGGCCCGCAGCTCGTTTCCGAGGCCATCGGCCAAGACGCCCGACTTCCGCTTTATTTCTTCGACAATACGGATCCTGCAGGAATGGACGCTGTGATTGCTCGGCTTTCCAAAGTGGGTCTCGCGCAAACTCTCGTCCTCGTGATTTCCAAATCCGGCGGCACTGCGGAAACTCGCAATGGAATGTTAGAAGCCAAGCTGGCCTTCGAAGCCGCCGGTCTCGACTTCGGCAAGCACACGGCCGCCGTCACCGGAGAAGGCTCGAAGCTCGACCAATACGCGATTGCTAACGGTTTCATCGCTCGGTTTCCCATGGAAGATTGGATCGGTGGCCGCACCTCAGTTCTCTCCACCGTTGGACTCGTGCCAGCGGCGCTCCAAGGGCTTGATATCGACTCAATGCTTGCCGGAGCTGCCGCCATGGATGCGGAAACTCGTCAGCAAGACGCCTCGAAGAATGCCGCCATGCAGCTCGCCATCGCTTGGCACAGTGCCACGAATGGCAAGGGAGAAAAGGACATGGTCGTGCTGCCTTATAAAGACTCACTCGTCCTTTTTTCAAAGTATCTTCAGCAGCTCGTCATGGAGTCGCTGGGCAAGGAGCACGATCTTGATGGCCACGTCGTGAACCAAGGTCTCGCGGTTTATGGAAATAAAGGATCCACTGATCAACACGCTTATATCCAGCAGCTCAGAGATGGTGTGAATAACTTTTTCGCCACCTTCATTGAGGTGCGTAAAGGCCGTAACGGGCCGAGCCTTGAAGTCGATCCCGGCAATACCAGCGCAGATTATCTCCAAGGATTTCTGCGCGGCACTCGCAAGGCTCTGCATCAATCAGGCCGCAAATCGGTCACCATTTCCATCCCTGAAGTCACGCCCTTCCAGCTTGGATTACTCATCGCCCTCTTTGAGCGCACCGTCTCGTTCTACGCCTCGCTCATCCACGTCAATGCCTACCACCAACCCGGCGTCGAAGCTGGAAAAAAGGCGGCTGGAGCGTTTTTGGAAACACTCAATAAAGTCCGCGGCCACCTCACCGCTTCCGCAAAAACTGCCGATGACATCGCCACAGAAA
>JANORE010000586.1:0-5962 GCA_031415155.1 Akkermansiaceae bacterium
ATTCGCGATGGCCGGACACTTTGGAACTTCGCTTCGAATGATTACCTCGGCCTCGCCCGGCACCCAGAAATCGAAGCCGCCTTCATCGAAGGAGTCCAACGATTCGGCGCAGGTGCCGCCGCATCCCGTCTCGTCTGTGGCACGCTACCACCTCATTGCTTGCTAGAAAATGCACTCGCTGAGGCGAAGCAAACCGAAGCTGCACTCACGTTCAGCTCTGGCTTCGCCACCGCACTGGGCGTCATTCCCGCCGTCGTCGGCAAGTCGGATTTCATCTTCGTCGATAAACTTTCGCACGCTTGTCTCGTCGATGCCGCCCGCCTTTCCGGGGCGACGCTCCGCGTTTTCCCGCACCATGATCTGGGGAAACTGGAACGCCTGCTCGTTTCCACTCGCGGGAAATTTCCTTCTGCTCGCATCCTCGTTGTTACAGAATCCGTCTTCAGCATGGATGGCGATCTCTGCCCGCTGCGCGAAATGGTCGAGCTCACCGAGGCCCACCAAGCCCTGCTCTTACTGGATGAAGCACACGGCTTCGGCGTGCTCGGTGAAAATGGCATGGGCCTCGCCGAACAAGAACATCTCCAGCATCGCATCACCTTCCAGATGGGCACATTCAGCAAAGCCGCTGGCCTGTCCGGTGGTTATCTCGCCGCTTCACAAGACTGGATTGATCTCCTCACCAATCGCGCCCGTTCATTTATCTATTCCACCGCCACGCCACCCGCCTTGGCCCATGCGGCCATCGCTTCTCTCGCACTCATCCGCTCGATCGAAGGGAAAAAACTTCGCACTAGGCTCCAGCAAAACATTGCTCTGATTTCACCCAACCAAACACCGATCATCCCCAAAGTGTTAGGTAGTAACGAGGCGGTTCTCACCGCTGCCAGACAACTCGACCATGCCGGATTTCTTGTTCCAGCCATCCGTTTTCCCACGGTTCCACGTGATACGGCTAGATTGCGGATTAGTCTATCTGCCACACATCCGTCAGAAGCGATCGAGCTTCTGATTGCCCAGCTCAGTAAAGAACTGCCGCGCATGAGCATTTGTGAAAATGATGCCATCGCTCAATGGATTGCCCCAACGGGGCAAAATGAGATAGCCCAGGGCAACGCCCTGGGTAGAGGAATCCCAAGGAATCCGGAGCCCTGAAGGGGCGAAATTTGATGTGCCACCTCCCGAAGAGTCCCGCCCCTACGAGGGCTCATCATTTGGAACCCCCATGACCCAGGGCGATGCCCTGGGCTATCGCATTTTTCCCCGTTGGGGCAATCAAACCCAACGTTTTCCACAAAACATGAAGCTTGGCCCTCCTTATTTGACGACGGAGGCAAGGATGCTGGAAAGCTCTAAAACACCGAGACCGCCCAGTGGCAGCAGCACCGCTTTGAAAAGTGGATTTTCAAGCAACTTGTAGCGGGTTCGACTCTGGAGATCGGCAAAGACCTCCATCTCGGTTTTGAAAAATTTCTCACGTATTGCAGCGGGTTCAGGAGCTTTGGTATCTGGAGTGTATCTTGCCCCTTTCCGCAAGCGTTCTTGGACTTGGTCGAAGGTCTTGGCCATTCCATATTGGGCGGCGGCTCCTGCCGCGAGTGGCCCTAGCAAGAAAAAGGCGAAGAGGATAATTTCTGAATGAGGAAATGTGATATTCTCAAACACCGCATGGCGGCTCATCAGGATGATGAATAGCAGCACGAAGGGCATCACCATCAGCGGTGAAATCGCCCGGAAACGCTGAGCCGCCAGCCGTAGCAGAGGCATTTCCCAGAGTCCTATATTACCCGTGCCGGGCTGTAGGATCGACTTCTCATGCTGCTTCCATGGATCGTAGCAAATATCCGGGCGCATCAGCCAATCGTAAGGCGCGATGGATTTCCCGTCTTGCCCGTGCTGTTGGAGAAAATTACAGAGCTTATGCAATCCCAGTGCCATGGAAACCTGACGATCCATCGCCACGGTGGCAACAATCGCCAGCATACACTTCGCCAAGCCATCACTCCATGCAAACCAACAACGGAAGTGCAAACCACGAACGGAAGGCGGCACGGGTGTGTTTAGACCATTCGGATAAATCTGCTGAAGGACGCAGAACAGTAGACCCGCCAGTAGCATCACCATCGTGACGCGCAGCGCGATATTCATGGCACTTGTCACCAAGCGTTCCCGAAGGTAAGTCGAAATCAAGCGGTTTTTGAGCTTATCCTTCAAGGCCTTGATCCGTTGATGATCATTCTCCCCGTCGATCTCTGGGGTATAATTATTAATTTCTTGGAAGCGACGCTGCTCTTCCTCTGCCAAGACAAATTTCAAAAAACCGTCTTCCTTTTCGTAATCACGCTTACGAAGCCATTTCCATCCAGCGCACAGCCACGCCGTAAAATCGGACCATGCAGGCTGACGCCAGGTGTTAGAACCCTCGTCTGCCTGTTGCGCTCGATTCGTATCGTCGGTCGGTGGGTGATTTTCCCTAGAAAAAGGATAGGGCGGGATCGGGCGGCGCATCTGGGCGAGCCGAAAGATCATCACCGCACCGATGGCAATGACGAGAAAGTTGGTAGCGACGACAGAAACCGCACTGATTCCAGAAAATAGCTCTTGCGCTTCGCGACTGCTGCCGTCCAAGCAAGAGAGGTTGGGAGTCCAGAGCGCGAGACCGCCGAATATTAAGACGATGAATCCCACGCCGACGGCGCAGCGCTCATCGGTAGTCCGCGTCACGGGGCCGCGGGCATCAAAAAATCGGGCTCTCCAATGCGGCCATACCGTTTGAAGGAGCAGCACCACGGTGATGAGAATAACTACCAATTGGAACAGTCGATGACCGATCAGGTAGTATTCGAGGTCATGATCTGTCGATGTCGGACGGCCAGTGGCTCGGTGGGACATCTGATCCATGGCAGCGGCTGGCGGCGTCTGCCTCCAATAACTGAGTAAATGATGCCCGCTGCGGCCTACTTCATGAAGCTCTACTTCCCGATTCGGAAACTGAATATCGGGATAAATGCGCTCTTTTTTTTCATTTTTGATGTCGTTATTCGCCTTGAAATCGACAGCGTCGAGGCAAGCGAGATAGGTGGCCGTCTGATACGATGAACGAAAGGGCGGCACACTTCCTTGCAGGCGGCTGTCTAGGCTGAGGCCGAAGGCACCCGCCACGAGCAGATTCATGCTGGCACTCCGTTCCTCTCCCTGCCACATCCGTGCGTCCAGATCATTGGTGAAAAAAACTGCGCCGGGGAAGACGGGTTTCAGCGCTTTGAGCAGTAACAGCTTATCGTGAACGTCCGATCCAAGCAGCCCGATGGCCCGGTAACGCACGCCATCCTCGTGCTCGAGATCTCGCAATCTCGCGGGCAGGCGGCGCAGGGTGTCGAAATGATTGGAGCCCTCTGCCGCGTATTTTCCACCGGGATTGGTGGATACTTTCGCCGTCGCTTCTGATTTACCCGTGCTCGAAGACTGGGCCTGACTGCCAGCTCCACTGGAAGGCATCCCATCAAGAGCTTCCGAATAATGAATGACACGGACCTGTTTGACGAGTTCTTCGGATAGAATGAACTTCCCGTAGTCTTCTTGTTTTTCGGAAATCGGGTAATTTTCCTGCCACGCTCGGCAGAAAGACTGACTCAGCAGCCTCGAATGGTAGCGGTCGAGATCGGCAAGAATGAGAACGGCGTCATTTTTTGAACCTGCAGGACCGTCATTACTCGGGATACCACGATGACGAAGCTCGGAAATGAGGGCGCGGCAGACTTGCCCGTCATCCGCACCGACGCGGTGGAGCAGACCATGACATTCACCACTCACAAACCGATATGATTTCTTGAAGGAATCAGAATCCGTTTTGCTGACTTCGATTCGCTCCTTGTTGGTCCCAGGGACTTTTTTCTGATTGTGCCGCCAAATCATCTCATCTTCGGCTGTGGCAATCGGTGAGTAAACCGTGATCTGTGGTTTCGCCCACGGATCAGGTGGAATGGTAGATCTCGTCGCGGCTAAGAGGAAGGCCGACAGTCTTTCGCTGCGGCACAGCCCGATGTAAGCGAAGCGCATTTCAGGCTTCTTGCTCTCGCCACTCGCTTGGACGAGTTCCGCCATGTGCGCCGGACTGGGCGTGATCTTGCTTTCATCGAGATAAATGACATGCACTTTCCCAATTTTGACTTTGAACCAACGTTGATCCGTCAGATTCAATCCCTCGAAGACCTCCATGCTTGCTGGATGGAAGTGGAGTTTATCCTTTTTTCTGATTGGAATCAGACAAGGCTTGAGTTGCTTACTCGGCAAATTAATCAGCATGGACGCACGTCCTGCGAGCGCGGAGGCCACGGCCATCCGGGTGCGGATCCGCCGCTCCTTTTCTGCCGGGTCTACCCCACCATCCATCCCAATAAAAAGGACTAAAGAGCCACGGCCATCATCTGAATCGTCATCAATCACCTGATCTAGCTCGCGAGTGTCAACTTCAGGCGGAGGCGTCAATCCATATGGGAAAATAGGCTCTGGTGCCTTCTCAACATCGCTCTTTGTTTTAAGCGGCATCAAGGGATCTTCCCAAAAATAACTATGCACCCCCGGGTTTTCATCATCTTGCTCTACGGCCTCATGCCGCAGCACCCGATCCGTAGAAAGCGACGGCTCGGTGACAATGATGCCAGTGGCGATCGCGATGAGCAGAAGTAAATTCGGCAACATTGAGGTCAGCGGAGGACTGGAGTTTGAGGACGATGACATGGGAGGGAAAAAAGTGGATGACTTGCGTATAGCTGAAGGGCACAGAACGACAATTTAAAACTGCCCACGGACGACCATTCCGGGTCGTTGCGCTGCACACGATCAAATCCCTCAACGGCAAAGTCAGCCATGGCCCGCAGACGAAAAAGTGCGGCTCCAAACCGATTTACAGCGACGAGGAAATCTCAGTCATCATCGAGATTTGGAAACGCAGCGAGCACCTGAAGCCGACGTTGGCACTTGGGATAGGCTGCCACGAGGCGCGCCATCCATCGAATCAAGTCCGGGTGTCATGAATGATGGCGCAGCGACCTCACCTCTCTGGCCTCATCTTTCATTGGTGCGATCTCAACAAATCCTCACACGTGGCAGTATATTATAGCTGGGAATATGCCGTGCCAGTCCCTCCTCCACCTGAGCTGATGAGACTGATCTGGAGAGTCACGGTTGCTGGTGGTTTTAGAAAATTTTCCTCAAATGCGACGGCAGGATATTCATCTGTTCGCGGTATTTTGCCACGGTGCGGCGAGCGACCTTGATGCCTTGCTTGTCGAGTGCCTGCATCAAGAACTCATCGGACAATGGCTTCGAGGGATTCTCAGCAGCTACCAGTTGTTGCAACGCCTCGCGCACACCTGCATTCGAGACCTCACTGCCATCACTTGTCTGGTAACCCGTCGCGAAAAACGCACGCATTTCCATCAATCCGTGAGGAGTTAAAATATACTTCCCGGCAACTGCGCGCGAGATGGTAGTGGCATGGAGGCTCAACTCATCGGCGATGTCGTTCATCGTCAATGGGCGAAGATGACGTGGCCCTTTCGACAGGAACCGAGGTTGGTGCTCAATGAGTTTGTGAGCGATGGCGAGAATCGTTTCTTGGCGGAGTGAAATGGCATGGATGAGACTGCGTCCATCGCGGATTTGATCGCGAAGAAATTGGCGTGCTGTCGCATCGGTGCCATTTTTCCCGATCATGTCTTTATAGAAATCATTGATCCTTAAGTTGGGTAAATATTCGCCTGTGAGGCGTGCATACCAATTTCCATCATCGTCGCGCTCAATGACCACATCGGGTAAAATGTAGGGATTTCCTGTAGGATCAAATTCTCCGCCCGGATTCGGCGTCAAGCGACCAATGGACGAAGCCGCTTCTGCGACACGCTCGACGGTAGTGCCCAGGCTGCGGGCGATTTGTGGATGCCGTTTGCGAGCAAGATCC
>JANORE010000587.1:0-2642 GCA_031415155.1 Akkermansiaceae bacterium
CCAAGCTGTTCGGGGAATTTCACGCTCGCTTCACCAAGGAATGCATCAATCGAGGAAATGCGGAGTTTTTTGAGCTTCGCCGCCAAGATCTCCGCACTCGTCACCAGAAATACTCACGCACCGTCTTCCTCCAAGAACCGAACGTGAAGGAAAGCTGCGGCGGAATGCGCGACTATCAGAACATCCAATGGGTCGCTCAGGTCAAGCGCGGGAACCGAGATCTCAACGCCCTCGTCGAGGCGAAATTACTGACCGCGACGGCTTACCGTGAGCTTGAGGAAGGCTATGACTTCCTTCACCGTGTGCGAAATGAGCTGCACTATCACGCAGAAAAAGCGACGGATCAACTCACGCTCCAGCTCCAAGGAGTGGTGGCCACCGCATTTTCCTATCCGCAGAAAAGCATCCTGCGTAGCACCGAGGCATTCATGCGGGACTACTATCGCCACACCCGGAGCATCTATCAGCACACCGGCTCATTGATGGAGATTTTTGAGATCGAGGAGGAAGATCAATCGGATTCCAGTCTGCGTTCTTTTCTCACCTTTCGGAAAAAAAAGCGGGAGGAATTCGATGGCTTCATCGCTCGCGAAGGAAGGATCTATGCCGCGAACCAAGACATCTTCGCTGATGACAGCAGCCGCCTGATGCGACTTTTCCAGCATTGCCAGCTTCGCGGCTTACGGCTCAGCCCGCCGATGCGGAAACTGGTGAAAGCGCATTGGGGCGACATTGATCGTCCATTCCGCTACTCGAAGGCGAATCGTGAAACGTTCCAAGCGATTCTTGAGCGAAAAGGCGATGCGGCCCGGACCTTGCGCCAGATGCACCGCGTCGGGTTTCTCGGCCATTATCTGCCGGAGTTTGGTGCGTTGGATTGTCTGGTGCAGCACGAATTTTTCCACCGCTACACGGCGGATGAGCACACGCTGCGCTGCGTGGAACAGTTAGATGAACTCATCACCGAGACCAATCCGCGGCGGGAAATTTATCGCCATTTATTTCATAAAATCGAAGACGCCTACGGACTTTATCTAGCGGCCATTCTTCACGATACCGGACGTGCGGAGAACGTGCGGGAACACATCGATGGCTCTGCGATGCTTGCTGCCCGGCTTTGCAATCGCTTACAAATCGACGGGGCACGCCGCACGTTGATTATGTTTCTGGTCGATAATCATCTGAGTTTCTGGCGGACGGCGACGACGCGAAATCTCGACGATCCAGAAGTCATCGCCGAGTTCGCCAACGTCGTCAAAACGAGTTCGAATCTCGACGCACTTTTCCTTTTCACCTTCGCTGACTCGAATGCGACTTCGCCCGATGGCTGGACGGGTTGGAAAGAAAGTCTGATGCTCCAGCTTCATTCCGCGACTCGGCATTTCCTGAAAAGTGGCAAAGAAGAATACTCTCGCAAGCTTACCGAAGACCGCCTCGCCCTGCGCGACGAAGTCATCGGCATCATGCGTGAGGACTATCATCCCGACGTGGATCGGCACTTTGAGAAGATGCCGCCTGCGGCGTTTAATTTCCGCCAAGCCGCGCACATCGTCACTCAAATCCGCACCGTTCGCCATTTTCTTCAGCGGGAAAGCCAAACGTCGGATCCCCATGCTTCCTGCATCAAATGGATCGACTACGTGGAAAAAGGCTATACCGAGCTCGTCGTCGCCACTCGCGATAAGCCGCTTTTGTTAGAGAAAATCTGCTGCGCGCTCGCCTCGGAGCAAATCAACATTTTATCGGCGGATTTGTTCACTCGTGAGGACGGGATCGTCGTGAACATCTTCCGCGTTTGCACGACCAACTTCGAGCCAGTCTCGGCGGCATCCACCCGGAAGCGCGTCTTAGAAACCTTCGAGGCCATTCTCATCGCAGAAAGTTACGACCCGGAGAAATACCTACGTCGTAAAGTGAATTTCCTCAAACCACGCTCGGACCATGGCATCACGGTGCCCGTCCAAGCCTACGTCAGCAACGATCTTCATCCCACTTGTACGACGGTGGAAATCCAAGGACTCGACCGCATCGGCCTGCTGCACGACCTTTTCAGCACCATCAATCACCATCATCTCAACACTGCCCACGCCCGGATCTGCACCGAAAAAGGCGTGGCCATGGACACGCTTTACATTACGACTTCCGATGGGAAAAAAATAGAGAACTTAGAGCTTCTCAAGCAACTTGAGGAGGAATTCACCCATCTCATTTCCCGGCCAGATCTTCTCGCTTGATCCCGCGCGGGAGGCTTCCGTCAGCAGCGGGCGACGAGGCGGAAGTTGTCGCGATTTGCAACTTTTCGTAAATCGGCATTAGGACTGGGGCGGCCAGTTCTTCATGGCGCTGCCGAATTTCTGATGAAATCATCCTCTCGTCCTCCGGTAGGTAGGGATCGCATACTCGCTTGCTGTGGAATCGACTCCGCTGATAAAGCCTGCCTTTTTCTAAGGCGGATGGTACGATCCTGAGCCGCTCAATGACGTCTGTCTCGATCCTTTCTACCAGTTGATAATGCGCGAGCGGGATGAGATTTCCCTGCTGGATGTAATGATGAGCCTGGGTGAAAATAGACTCTAGAACCTGGGTGGCGAAGGCATCTAGATCCGCAGGGTGAAAGCTGCTAGAAACGATGTTTAACAACG
>JANORE010000588.1:0-9280 GCA_031415155.1 Akkermansiaceae bacterium
TGCCCAACCGATCGCCCAGTTTCTCGGGGAATCAGGATTTCCTTTCCAACTCTGAAACCACGGAGTCCATAGCCGTTGTAGACGGTCCAATTTTTCCAGATCTTTCATGATGGGTAGGGATGATAAACGGCCGAGGCGCGAGCGGATGGCGCGGAGGCGACGTGGATATTCGCGGAGTTCCTTGAAGCCAGCCCGCCAAGCGAAGTCTTTGCGGAATAGCCAGAGAAGCTGCTGATCTAGGTCATCCGCGATTTCACCGAAGTTGCGGTCGTTGCGATTGGCTGAAATCCATTTTTGGATGTCAGGTAGAATCTCGAAAATCTCATCCAGTGATTTTCCGATGACCGCAGCGGCTTCATACCAATATCCTCTCGCCTTCTCGGTGAGGGCGCGAAATTCATCCGGTGAGCGCGGGAAAACTCCGCCCGCAGCACCTTCTGCCGCCAGTAAAATCAGCGAATCCTGCGTCGTCCCGCCTAGGCCAAGTCTGGGCAACTCCACCTTGGCCATCATCCCTAACGGGAATTTTTTCTTCAAGTAGTTCACTTGGTCTTGATGCGCCAGCCAGAGCAGTCTCGCGCCGCCCGCTCGGTGAGATTCCGCCGCTTCTGCTGGGCAAGTGAAGGCTCTCACGCCCACGGATTTCCCCTCATCGACGAGTGCTGGATAGGCCGCGCCGCCGGGTGTCTGGACCCTCTCGGGCAGGCTTTCACCGTCCCATGAGTTGATTCCTTTTCGCTCGACATCGGCATTAGCCGCGGCCTCGAAACGGACTCGCATCCGGTCGGCGAGTTGGAGCTTTATCACGGCGACATCCTCGCCCATCGCGAGTTCCTCGGCCTCGTCATCGCAGATCCATATCTTTGTCACCAGCTCCGGCGGCAGCTTGCTGACATCGTATTCCGCCACGGGCACGTAGGCTCCGGTGCGGTCTTTGACGTGTTCTGATAGAGCCTGATAGATGGATCGGTCCTTCGGCGCGAAGCTCCATAATTCTGCGAAACTCTCCGCCGTGGGGCCGATGGGTTGACAGGCGCGGCGATAGTCCTTGGGCAAGGAACGCAGCAAGATTTCTGCGCGTTCGCATAAATTTCCATCCACTCCCCAGCCGGGTAGCCAGTCGGGTAATTTCGGCAATTGATCGACATGGACACCGAGTGTCACGCCATCATCTCGCTCGCCCTGCTTGGCATGATAATAGACTGAAAAATCATTTCCGCCGTGGTGGACCATATCGGGAAATCGGTCGAGGCCCAGCCACTCTAAATCTTCATCCACCACATCGGCGACGCCGAGCATGAGGATGTCTTCGTGCTTTTCTAACCATCGATGAAATGCGGCGGCGGTGTTGATTTCTTCCGGGATACGGTCTTCGTAAAATCGTAAAACCGCCTCATCACTCCATAGTCCACCGGGCCGCCGCAGCTTGTGCTCGATGGCTTCGATCTCGGCCCGCATCTCGCCGACGTGATCGAGAAATTTGCACCGCTTCCGTAGTCCACCGCCGATGATTCCTTCCCGGAAAAATACATTTCTCGCCACCTTGGAATCGACACGCCCGTAGTGAATCCGCCGTCCAGCGATCACGGCTAGCCCGCCGCAAATGACAGTTTCCTTGCCATAGACTGCGCCATGATTTTCATCCCAGTGGGCCTCGCCGTATTTGCTTTTGCACAGATGCGGCGCGACTTGCTCGACCCACTCTGGCTCGATTTTTGCGACTCGCCGTGCCCACAGCCGCGACGTTTCCACCAGTTCCATGCCCATCACCCACTCAAAGCGCTTGGGCAGCGAAAACAAACCGGAGCCAGGAAACACGGCGAAGAATCCACCGTTTGCACTGCGATACGACTTCGACTCACGATCCCACAGCCCGAACTGACGTGGCACGCCGGATAGCAGCGCCTTATGAATCGTGGCGTAAGCAGACGCGCCGGATAGATCGTTGCCGATTGCACCGAGTTTCAATTTCCACTCGCGTTCTAACAAATCAGCGAGCTCGTCGCGGACATTTGCCCACTCCATCACCCGCCGCGCATTGAGAAAGGCGCCGCCGCAGTATTTCCGCAGGGCATTGCGCTTCCACCGGCCCCGCTCATCGCGGAAACGAGCAAGATCTTGCCACATTCGGAGCAGGGAGATGAAGTCGCTCTCGCCGTCCTTCCACCGAGCATGTGCCGCGTCTGCCTCACGAGTTTTTTCCGCTGGCCGCTCGCGTGGATCGTTCGATTCCAAGGCGGCGACGATGGGCAAGACCTCGGCCAAGCAGTGCTCTTTCCGCGCCTCGATCAGCATACGCCCGAGCCGGGGATCGACCGGTAAACGTGAAATCTGGCGACCGTAATCGGTGAGATTTTTTTCACGGTCCAGCGCACCGACTTCACGCAGCGTCCGGTAGCCCTCGGAGACGGCCTTCGGAGCGGGTGGATCGAGAAATGGAAACTCCTCGATCTCGGGGAGGCCCAGCGATTTCATCCGCAGAATGACACCTGCGAGAGAACTGCGGCGGATTTCAGGATCGGTAAATTCCGACCGTTCGGTGAGTTCATCTTCCTCGTATAGCCGGACGCAGACGCCGTCTCGCACTCGTCCGCAGCGGCCTTTTCTCTGGCGCGCACTTGCTTGGCTGACGGGCTCGACTTGTAGCCGCTGCACCCCTTTTCCCGGACTCCAGCGGCTCACGCGAGCGACGCCGGAATCGATCACGCAAGCGATTCGCGGAATGGTGAGAGAGGTTTCCGCAACGTTGGTGGCGAGGATGAGGCGACGTTGATTTCCTGGATTAAACACGCGCTGCTGATCACCCAGCTCGAGCCGGGCGAAGAGCGGTAAGACTTCCGTGCTACGGTAATTTCGCCCGTCTAGGACATCGGCGCATTCACGGATTTCTCGTTCGCCGGGCAGGAAAATCAGCACGTCGCCATGCGGCTCCACATCGGCCAGATAATCGACTGCCCGAGCGACATGCTGCGGCAGATCTTCATCGTCGAAGGGTGGTAGGAAAAATTCGGCGACGGGAAACATCCGGCCGGGAGCCTCGATGACTGGAGCTGGCACGCCATGGTGAGAGAAAAATTCTGCAAAAGCCCCGGCGTCCAGAGTCGCTGAGGAAATGACGAGTTTAAGATCCTGGCGGCGACTCAGCAGGCGTTTCAAATAGCCTAACAGGAAGTCGATATTCAGTGAGCGCTCGTGTGCTTCGTCGATGATGAGCGCTTCGTATTGTTTTAAATCTCGGTCACCCTGCGTCTCGGCGAGCAAGATGCCGTCCGTCATGAATTTGATCCGCGTTTCGCGCGAAGTCTTGTCCTCGAAGCGGACTTGGTAGCCCACGTAGTCGCCCAGCGGCACCTTCAATTCCTCCGCCACGCGCTTTGAAACACTGGCCGCCGCGATCCGGCGTGGTTGGGTGCAGCCGATCCGCCCACCGTTTTCGCCCAGCGCTTCGGCCACCATTTTCGGCAATTGCGTGGTTTTGCCAGAGCCGGTTTCGCTGACCACCACCACCACGGGATGTGCGCGGATGGCTGCAAGAATTTCCTCCCGATGTTCCACGACGGGTAGTTCTTGAGGGTAATTCCATTTCATATCGCTTGTTTGACCGAGCCGTTCCGCCGCTGGTGGAGAGTCCGATCTACGCCCTCGAAGCGCTACCAAGCAAGCTCGGCGTGCGTAAAACATCGCCTTTTCTGGCCACGACTTTCCGCTTGCCGTTAGAAGATGTTTCATGAACTTTCATGAGATGAATGGTTTCAAAATTCTCGGTTGCCTGATTCTTCTCATGGCCAGCTCCCAAGCCGCGATTCACATTCTCATTGAACCCGGTGGACCCGATACCTCGGTCTTTACCGTCACTGAGACGGGAAGCAATCCTCTGATCAATCTCACAGGGATTTCGGGGTATTCCATGGGTATGGAGCTTCCAAAGTCGATGTTCAACATCCCCGATTTTCCCAGTTTCGGCGGTGATGATAGCCCGATTTCTCCGATCTATGGAGATCTCACGTCTTCTGTTGCCACCGTTTCGGAGATTTTTTCTGGGCAAAGCTACCGCCTCGATCGAATCATCATCCCATTCAATTCCTCGCCTGCGCTTCTACTGTTTAGTTCGCTTTTCACCGGAGGAGGGACTTCCGTAAGATTTCGTGCGAACTCTCTCGGTCCGGTCGTCACTAACATTAGTTTCCAAGCTCTCAGCCCAGGAGTCCATCAAATCAATAGCCTCTTCTTTGAATCCGTCACCGTGACCGTTGTGCCCGAGCCATCTACTTTCACTTTCATCGCTGCAGCGTGCGTGCCTCTATTACTGCGCCGGAGAGAAATGGTGACATATTGACTTATGATTCGTGAATCGCTGAGGGCGAAATTTTACGGAGCGATTTCGATGATTCTAGCATTCGCTCCATCTGTTCACGGATGGTTGCGGTGATTGGGTCCGCTTCTTGTCAACGATCACGGGCGGCGCTGACATCGATGGCATCGCCGACCATGATGACGGCACGAATCGGAAAATGCGCGCGTGCGACATCGGTGAGATCTTCCTCGTAGCGCTCGACAGTCTCCAGAATGCGCTCAGGTGTGGGCTGCTCAATGTAGTCGCCGGGGTAGCAATGCAGTTGTTGGACCAGATAGATATCCGCAAAATTCCGCCAACGGGCGGCACGATCTTCGTCGGTGATTTCACCCGTGATCATGTGCGGTAAAATGGCAGATCGCAGGCGTTTCACGCGAGCCATGACATCGCCATCATGGCGACCCGCAGTCCATTGATTTTCTAACGGAGTGAGCAAATGATTTTCTAACCGTTGCAAGCGTTCGCGGAAATTTCCGGGCTGTCGGCTCTGAAAGTATTCGATTTCCTTGAGGGCCAATAAGGCATCACCAATTTTTCGGATACGTTCATCAAGAGTGAGTTGTGTCTGAGGCTGCCACGATAGACGGTTTTCGATTTCCGCGATTACAGGCATCACCGTTTCGTGTAAATTGCCCTCGAAGAAGTAACGGATGAACACCGGATGGATGACGACTTTCCCTTCCTTGCGTTGCTTCGCCGCTGCCCGCGCCATGAATGAAGGGCCTTCCATGAAATTCACCAAGCGGTCATTGCAGCGAGTGATGATACCTTCGGCAAAAATGACTAATGGAAATTTTCCTTCAGCGACGATGTGAATCGCGCATTTCAAAGATTCCCGATCCATGCCCTCGCGATACACGCTGAATCCACCTAACCGAGGCAGCAGGAAACGCTGGATTTTACTCGTCATGAAGACATGCCAACTGGCGATGATGTTGAACGGGCGGTGCACCTCGGCAGCGAGTGAATCCAGCACCATCGGGTCGCACGGGCGGCAATGATTTCCCACCAGCATGATGCCGTGGCCCGCATCAAGCGACGCGCGTAATTTCTCTGCGCCGTGGCATTCCACCGCAGAAATCCCGAAGTCTTTTTTCATCTGGCGCGGTAAAATCAGGCGCACTAGGAAATGCCAAAATCGACTGAAGCGTGGTGGGATGAACGTGTAGGGCTTGTCGATGACGACGCGTTGCATGAGAGATGTTAGAGATGAAATTACAGATTCCGCCAGCGAGCGATCATTTCAGGAAATGCGTTGGGTCGTGACCAAATCACGAAGATTCCCGCCAATCCAGCGACTGCGCCACAGACCCAGAAAATCTGACTATAACTGAGATGGGCGGTGCCGGAAAGCATCGTCTGAGTGATTGCCGCCGCTGCGATACCGATCCATGACAGCCAACTCACCGCTCCTTGGACGGCACCTTTGGTTTGTGGTGATGGGCGGTGTTGTAACACGGAAACGATCGGCACGATGAAGAGTCCGCCGCCAAGACCTAGCAGTGATAAGGCGGTGGCAAACATCGGCTTTTCAATCCCTGGCCAGCCCAGCCAAAAGCTAGCGGCTGCCATCATCGCCGCGCCGATTGGGATCAATCCATATTCGATCCGCCCGCGTGAAAGTTTTCCTGCCAGCATGCTACCCGCACCGATGCCGAGGCTGAGTGCGGCTTGCAGCCAAGCTTGTTCTGTCGGCTTGAGGTGGAACACTTTTTGGGCGAATAATGCCAGATTCAGTTGCACCAGAGTGGCGACAAAAAAGAAGGCGGTGTTTCCCCAGTTTGCCCGCCAGAGATCGCGGTCGGCTTTCATAACTCGCATGTTACTCCAGACTTCGCGGATGATATTCGCATTGAATTTTTTCGTCGGATCAGCGGCAGGCACTTTCGCAATGCCGATGCTGGTCATGAGCCCTACGGCCGCCAGTCCAGCTAACAGGAGGCCAGAATAAACTTCGCGGTGGATCAGAGTTTCTGCCAACCAACCACCCGCAAAGGTGCCAAGAATGATGCCGATGAAGGTGAGTAATTCTAAGACACCATTTCCTGAAGAGAGTTTCGCAGTGGGCAATACTTCGGGCATGATTCCATATTTCGCGGGAGCGAAAGCGGTGCTGTGAACGCCCATCATGCAGATGGCAGCGAGCTGCAGAGCTTGCATTTCTAACTTCAATGCGAGTGCTGCGAAAAGCATGATCGCGATTTCTGCCGCCTTCACACCGATCATCACGGATCTTTTACTGAAGCGATCCGCCATCCAGCCGCCAACCGTGGAAAATAATAAAAATGGTATGGCAAAAAGTAGTGAGGCGTGGGAGGCGAAACCATCCTTAGCGGTATCGCTCAAAGTCGTGGAAGCGAGGACCGGAAAGATAACTAACCAACGAAGTGCGTTGTCAGAAAACGCTCCTTGGAACTGAGTGAACATCAGATTCCAAAAGCCGCGCGGCCACGAGGTGGAAGATTCGGAAGACATGTCAGGAAAGTGGATTGACGGGATTGCAGAATTTCTTGAGTAAGAAATGAGTGGGAATAAAAATGATGCTGATGAGCGCGGTGATCCATACGCCGAGGTAGGCAAGTGGTGGCATGAACTGCTGAGGAACGGCATCATCCATGCCGAATACATAGTTCACATTGCGCGGTAGATTGGGATTTGAAAGCACTGCGCCTGCCGGAGGAAGTAGGAAGTAGCCAGTGAGGCAGAGCGCAACGCAGATCACCGTCCAGCCGAGTAAGGCTCTGGCATCATAGCCTAACTTGCGGACGAGATAGATTAACAAAAAAGGGAGCCATCCATGAAATAATGATAAACCACGCAGAAACAACGAATGTTTTTCATTAAACATATAACCCGTCATTCCTGTCATTTTCCCGCCGAAAAGTTGTACCAGAAAATCGACGCACCACAGTGCTTGCGGTAGTAAGATTCCCACTGTTGGCAATGAGATGAGCAAGGCGTTTTCCCGCCACATGCCAACGAGCGTGAGGAGCAATGCCACATCGCAGAAATAGAGGAAATTCGTGGGGCCATAGTTGATCCAATAGACTGGGATGAGCACGGCGAGGAACCCCGTGTAGCCGATTTTCAGCCAAAGTGGGATGTGGCGAGTTCTGGTAGGACGAGCAGTAAAATTCATCAATGACCAGTGGTTAGTTTCTGCCACGCTCAACGACAAGCTAGAATCTTCCGATCAATCCGGTTGCTCAGATTTTCTCAAAATAGATCAAACTTTATCTTGCCGGATCAATCTGAGCGTGGTAACTCTTCTGTGTCGCAAGACAAGGCGGTCCGACTGAGATGCCTCCCGGGTTAATGGGTTTTTCCTAGGGCGGATGATCAGTCGGGCCGCTTATTTTTTGTCCTGAATGAGTTCAGCACACAGCGCCGTAGATTGAAGTTCCTCTACATGTAGATTTTTGCTATCGTATCCAGCATGAGATTGATTCGATTTGGCGATGAAGGACGTGAGGAGCCAGGCATTCTGTTACCGGACGGAAGCCGGATGGATGCGAGTGGCGAGTTCAATGATTACGACGAAGGTTTCTTCGCCATGGGCGGTCTGGAGGCTCTCGCGCAATGGGTGGAAGATGGATGTGCTGGCGGTGCCAAGCTTGACCCATCTATTCGGCTTGGCCCACCGATCAATCGGCCATCCAAGCTAGTCTGTATCGGGAAAAACTATCTCGAACATGCGAAGGAGCTGGGGGAGGGGATCCCGACGGAGCCGACGATTTTCATGAAGGCGACGAGCGCTTGGAGCGGGCCCAACGACGATGTGATCATCCCGCGTGGCTCGACGAAGCTCGACTATGAAGTCGAACTCGCCATGATCATTGGTCGCACGGCTTCTTACGTGGATGAGCGTGAGTCGATGGATTACATCGCGGGATACTCGACGTTTTGTGATTTTTCTGAACGAGTTTTTCAAAAAGAAATGGGCGGGCAGTGGACGAAGGGAAAAAGCGCGGATAGTTTCGCGCCGATGGGACCGTGCTTAGTGACGCCAGACGAGATTGCTGATCCGCAAAAACTGCGCTTGTGGTGCAAAGTCAATGGCGAGCAGCGGCAAAATAGCTGGACGGGTGACATGTTATTTACCGTGAGGCAATTGATCAGTTACACGAGCCGTTTCATGACATTGTTACCGGGAGACGTGCTTGCTACGGGTACGCCGAGTGGTGTCGCGATGGGGATGAATCCTCCAAAATACTTGCAAGCAGGTGATTTTGTGGAATGCGGTGTGGAGGGCTTGGGCGAGCTGGCGCAGCGAGTGGTCGCTCTTCGTTAAGATGAAAAAACCTTTTTCCAGAAAGAGAATACGCTCGCTACATCCGTGGCCAAGACCTCCGGGCGGGCCGCATTATTCCGTTTGCCACTTTTGTGACACGTTGCATGAGGCCTCGCCATTGCCTGAGGGTACGGCGGCCCGTTGTAAATGTTGTGGTGCAGTGCTTTATCAAAATCGCCCCGCTTCACTCGTCCGGGCAACGGCATTTTCCATGACGGCATTGATTTTGATGGTCGTGGTGCATTCATTTCCGTTTCTGGTCATGGATGTGGCGACTTTCAGGCAATCCTTGAATCTTGGCCCAGCGGCTTATGCTTTGATCACGCAAGGCAGTCCGATCCTTGGTGTGGCGATGGCATTATTCACCATCGTGGCTCCGCTGGTTCTTGCGGGGGGATTGGTTTATGTCTGTTTGCCGCTCATGTTTGGGCGTGTGGCTCCTGGCGCGATCATGGTCGCAAAATGGATGAATCAGACCGAGCCTTGGAATATGGTCGAAGTTTTTTTATTGGGAGTCCTGGTGAGTTTGCTCAAACTGGCTAAAGTCGCCGACGTGACATTCGGTATCGGTTTCTGGGCATTTGCGGCCTTGATGGTTTGCATGGCTGCGGCGGTTGCTGGGATCGACCGAGACG
>JANORE010000589.1:0-11577 GCA_031415155.1 Akkermansiaceae bacterium
CAGGTGCTGGTGAAGTTCGCACCGGGGTTTGATGAAAAAGCGGCACAGGCAACCATCGGGGCGGTGGAGACGACGAAGCCGAGCTATGCGCCGGATCATGTGATTTTCACACTGCGCGGCGCGGGGGACTCGCTACTGGTTCTAGACAAACTGCGGGCGCTGCCAGGCGTGATCAGCGCGGAACCGCTGCTGGCCCGCATTCAAAAACGCAGGCTGCTTCCAAATGACACGTTCTTCTCCTACAACGCGGCGAACCCGGGTTATCAGTGGCATTTGAGAAACACCGGCCAAGCTCCCGGTGTGGCGGGTGTGGATGTGAATGTGACGACGGTCTGGGATAGTTTTCTAGGCACCGGCATCCGCATGGGCATCGTGGATGACGGACTGGAGGTGGCTCACGCGGATCTCTCGCCGAATGCGGACACCGTGAACGACCATGACTGGAATGACGCGACGCCGGATGATCCGACGGGCAATCCGTCGAGCGACACGCACGGCACGGCCTGCGCCGGTGTGGCCGGTGCCCGTGGCAACAACGGCGGCGGCGTGAGCGGTGCGGCGCCACAAGCGACGCTGGTAGGGCTGCGGCTGATCGCGGGAAATGTGTCGGATGCCCAGGAAGCGGAGGCGTTGACGTGGAAGAACGACATCATCCATTTATATAGCAACTCGTGGGGTCCTGCGGATGATGGTGCGGACCTGCGCGACGCGGGACCGCTCGTGAAAGCGGCCTTTGCCAACGGCGCGATTGTGGGACGCGGTGGGAAGGGCAGTATCTGGCTGTGGGCCGGAGGAAACGGCGGTAGCTCGCAGGATAACTCGAACTACGACGGCTATGCGAACTCGATTTATACCATTTCAATCGGTGCGCTCAATAGTTCGGGTGTCCGCAGTGCCTACTCCGAGCCGGGGGCGAACGTGCTGGTGTGCGCACCGTCCAATGACACGGCGTCCGGACACCGTGGCATCACCACGACCTCGACGAACGGCAGCTACATTCATAACTTCGGCGGCACCTCCTCCGCAACGCCGCTGGCTGCCGGCGTGGTGGCGCTGCTGTTGCAAAGCAATCCCGCTCTCGGTTGGCGCGACGTGAAGGAAATCCTCCTGCGCAGCGCGACGCAGATCAACCCCGCGCACGCCGACTGGGTGAACAACAGTGCGGGTTTTCATTTCAATCACGAATACGGTGCCGGTTTGATCAATGCGCAGGCCGCAGTGACACTGGCGAACACCTGGACGAACCTGGGGCCGATGGTGACGCAGGCGCAGGCGCAAAACGGACTCGCCGTGGCGATCCCGGATGGCAATGCGACGGGCACCACACGCACCTTCACCATCCCCGGCTCGGTCCTCATGCGGGTGGAGCACGCGACGTTGAAAGTGACAGCCACTCACGGCCTGCGTGGAAATTTGAACGTCACATTGACCTCTCCCACAGGCACGGTGAGCAAGCTTTTCAACGCGCACACGAATGACGGCAACCTGAACCTCGACTGGACCTTTTCCACCGTGCGGCACTGGGGCGAGGGTGCCTCCGGCAACTGGAGCGTGAAGGTAAGCGACACCGTTGCCGGCAATGCGGGCACACTCAACAGCGTGGCGCTGACTCTTCATGGCACCAACATCACACCACCGACCGCGCAACCGACGATCACCAGCCTGCTGGCGGTGGGTGCGAACGCGGAGTCTCCATTCAGTTATCAAATCGCCGCGTCGCAGAATCCGCAGTCGTTTTCCGCAAGCGGACTTCCTGCTGGCCTGAGTTTGAGTGCAAGTGGTCTCATCAGCGGCACGCCGGCGGCGCAAGGCGTGAGCAACATCACCCTCGGTGCAACGAACAGCCTCGGTACGGAAACGGCGACGCTTGTTCTGACCGTAGGACCACGCCTGCCGACTCCGCCAGTGATCACCAGCAGTCTTGCGACGGCAGCGGTGGTGAATGTGCCTTTCAACTACCAAATCAGCGCCACGAACAGACCGACAAGCTACTCCGCGAGCAACCTGCCCGCCGGTGTCACGGTGAACGCGCAAACGGGTGCCATCAGCGGCACGCCGACGGTGATCGGCACCTTCAATGCGAGCATCACCGCGACGAATGCGGATGCAGCGGATACGGATACGCTGATCATCACTGTCAGCGCCACTGCGTCCGCTTTGGCGCAGGCGCTGGACGCACCGCAGCTCATCTTCACCACCGGCGGCAACGTGCCGTGGATCACTCCCGCCACAGATACACATGATGGCGTTGATGCCGCGCAGAACGGCAATGTGTCCGATAGTCAACAGAGTTGGATGGAGACGACGGTGACGGGGCCTGCCTTCATCTCGTTCTGGTTCCGGCTGTCGTCAGAGCCGGGTTTTGACATCTTCCGCTTCTCCATCGATGGCGAGGAGTTATGGTATAGCGAGGGTGAACACGCCTGGCGTCGTCTCGGTTTTCATGTGCCTCCGGGCATCCACAAGGCACGGTGGAACTACACAAAGGATTTTGCCGATTCAGCGGGTCTTGACACGCTGTGGCTCGATCAAGTCGCGGTGGATGGTGAGCAGGCGTTTCTCAGCACGGTGCTGGATAATGCGAACCTGAGCTGGAGCATGCCCGGCCTTGGCACATGGATCATGCAGGACCGCCGCACTATCGACAACGTGGACGCGTTGATCAGTCCCATCTTTCTTGCGGATGGCCGCAGCAGCAGCATCGAGACGCCGGTGATGGGGCCGGGCACGGTGAGCTTCGTTTGGACGGTTTCATCAGAAGCGGATTACGACTACTTCCGTTTTGAAATCGACGGCACGGTCAGCGATCAGATCAGCGGCAACAGCGATGGCGACAACATCCCTTGGGCCACCCTCAATCGGAGTATCCCGGCCGGTCCGCACGTGCTACGCTGGCGCTACATCAAGGACGGGGATGGCGGAGATGGTCTCAATGCCGCATGGCTGGACAACATCCAATACACGCCCGCCTTCGCCACTGGCCCGCCTTACGCACAGTGGCTCAACGGCCACTTCCCCGTGAACCTGTTAGGCAACGCCACGCATACCGGACCGGACATTGACTACGACGGCGACGGGCGCAGCAATTTGGAAGAGTATGCCTTCGGTGGATCGCCGCTGACGCATGATACGGCACCCAATCCGATCTCCATCCAGCCGCAAGTCAGCGAAATGTTCTTTGAATACAGCCGCGAGGTCTCCAAGACCGATCTGATCATCACGCCGCGTGTTTCAGGAAATCTGGAGACCTGGGAGGACACGACGTCCGAATTCGTCGCGCTGCTCTCCGACCGGAACCACTACCGCGTCCGCGTGCCGTTGACGGAAGGACGGAAGTTCATTCATCTACGGGCGACGTTGTCCCAGCCGTGAGCATCCAGCCGTCCGTTTGGCGGCAACGATGCACAACTCCCTTTTTCCCCGCATCCGGTCCAGCCACCAGCTCTTTCAACGGCATTCGAATGAACCATTGCCGAGATCGCTGTGGCGTTGGAGACATTGTAAATAGGCATTCCGCCTATGGAGTTGAGAAACCAAGAAATATTTAAACGACTTCCGTGGCGGACTGACAAGCCATCCGGTAATTTCTGTCATTCCACCTCGTCATCTACCGCCTACGCGGAGCCCATAAAAGACGCAAACTATTGATCACGACCACCGCAGTGCTGCCTTCGTGCATGGCCACTCCCGCAAAAAGTGGCATCGTCACACAGACGCTAGTGGTCAATGCCATCACGCCCATGGTCCCGAGCGAAATGGTGATATTCTGCCGCATGATCCGATGGACCCGGTGACTCAGATCACGGGCGAAAATGAAGTTTTCTAACCG
Source organism: Akkermansiaceae bacterium (assembly GCA_031415155.1). Classification (GTDB taxonomy): domain Bacteria; phylum Verrucomicrobiota; class Verrucomicrobiia; order Verrucomicrobiales; family Akkermansiaceae; genus Luteolibacter. The sequence continues at coordinate 3,830 of JANORE010000589.1, forward strand.
ATCATTCATCAAGACGACATCCGCCTGCTCAATCGCCGCGTCTGACCCACGCGCTCCCATCGCGATTCCGACATCGGAAGCCACAAGACACGGAGCGTCATTCACACCGTCCCCGACCATGGCGACCACATGCCCGGCATTTTTAAATTCTTGAATGGCAGCCACCTTATCTTCCGGCCGCAGGCCCCAGCGATATTCAGTCAATCCCGCCGCCGTCGCGATGGCCTTGGCCGCAGCCTCACGGTCTCCAGTCAACATGACGACCTGAAGCCCATCCCGCTGCATCTGGGCCACCAACTTCGGTGACGCTTCACGTAAGGTGTCCCGTAAGACAAAACAGCCGATGGCATCTTTGAAGGTCACCCACATTTCGCTCAACTGATCTTCCGCAGATGGGATGACGAATCGGGCACTTGAAATGTCAGATGGCAAGGCAAAGGCGCGATTTCCTAGCTTCACTTGATCCCCATGGATCCACGCAGTCATGCCGTGACCCGGTACGTTTTCGATGGCTTTCACCTCGTAGGCGGACGCCTTTCTGGCCGCGCACTCGGTCGTCACCGCTCGGGCGATGGGATGCGTGGAATGTTGTGCTACCGCGTAAGCAGCGCCCCAAAAGTCAGCCTCTGAGCCGGCGAACACCTTGCTGGATTCCACGCGTAACTTCCCCTCGGTGAGCGTGCCTGTTTTATCCAACGCGACGAGAGTCACTTGATGTAGCCGCTCAATGGGGGCGCCTCCGCGAAAGAGAATCCCATGACGTGCCCCATACGCTATCGCCGAGAGAATCGCCGATGGCACGGAAATGACCAACGCACACGGAGACGCCACGACAAGAAGTGTCATCGCCCGATAAAACGCGCTCACCGTGTGCCCTTCACTGAAAAACACCGGCATCTGATTGATTTTCCAACTCCATAAAAAAAGTGCCGAACAGGCAGCGAGAACGATTGCCGTGTATCGAGTGCCGAATTGATCGGCCAAGCGCTGACTGGGAGCACGCATCTGCTGCGCTTGCTCGATCATGTGGATGATGCGTGAGAGCGTGCTTTCCGAGGCTTTACGCAGTGCCACCCCTTGCATGAGTCCTTGTAAATTTAGCGTTCCAGAAAATGCCTCGTCGCCCACTTTTTTCGACACCGGCAGCGACTCCCCCGTCAGTGAAGACTCATCACATGAGGACTCTCCTTCCGTCACCCGCAGATCAATCGGGATCGATTGCCCAGGCATCACTCTCACGATCATGCCTGGCACGATCTGTTCGATCGGGAGCTCACGCGTCTGATCACCTTCTACGACCAAAGCTTGCTTGGGCGCGCCACGCAGTAACGCCTCAATCGCCCGCCGAGTCCGCCCCAGCGCGAAATTTTCTAAAGTGGCGGATAGAGAAAATAACACCAACAAAAGCGCCCCCTCGCCCCACGCCCCGATCGCCGCCGTACACGGCACCACCAAGAGCATGAGGAAATGAGTATCAAACCGCCAACCGAGCAAATCATTCCATGTTTCTTGGGCTAAATCCCAGCCTCCGAAAAGATAGGCGACCATGAATAATGCCGTAGAAACCGAGTGCGATTCCTCGTGATACCACCATGCCAACGTGCTCGCCACCACGCATAGAACCGTCCGCAGCGCCATCCCCTGCCAACGCCCCCACCACGATGAATCGTTAGCAGGAGCCGCACTCTCCGCACTGCGCCTAGAGCAACAATCCGCAGGTTCCGGGGTGGTATTTTCAGGAATCATCGATTTGCTTTCATGGTTTCATTCAAGAACATCACTTACCTCAAAACCTCGAGTCACCCAAGGATGAAATCTTCGTCATCCGCAACACCGCAGGGCATTTGGTTTGAACTCCGGCGGGCCTTTTTGCTGCTGATTTTGAGATAGTGCTAAACAAAAGGGCACGAAAATGCTCGGTTAGGATCGTGAGTTCGAATCCGCTACGCTCCACTATTTTCACAAGTCGGTGAAAATGGAAGAGTCCCGGAGATTAAAGGCGGGCGCTTAGGTTGCTGCCGCGTATGATGATTTTTGGATTTTGATGTGATCGGATCGAAGTGGGGCCAGCGCATTGATTGGCACCACCCCTCCCTCCGAACCTTACGGTGACGCAGTTATTTCAACTTCTCGCCAGCGCAACAGATACCGGCGGCTGGGTCTCCCACCCAGAAACAAGAAGAGTGGAGCTTGCAAGACGCAAGTCCCCTCTCAATGATTCAGGCATGTTCCAAACCGCTTCGGCTTTAAAAAAACTTCTACTCGAGAAATCCGTTCGCACCGGCTCGTTCACGCTCGCCTCCGGAAAGCAAAGTGATCTGTATATCGACTGCCGAGTCACCGCGCTGGATCCCTTCGGAGCGATTCTCATCGGCGATCTCGGTTGGCACGCGGTCCGCTCGAAAATCCATTCCGAGAAACTCCAGATTGACGCCATCGGTGGGATGACGCTGGGCGCAGATCCAATTTCGCTCGCCGTGGGCATGACTTCTGCGACGAAAAATCCGCTGGAAGCACTCCAAGTTTTCACCGTCCGTAAAGAGCCGAAAGGCCATGGAGCGGGAAAACAGATCGAAGGTAATTTCAAATCTGGCGACAACATTATCGTCGTGGATGATGTGATCACCACAGGTGGCTCCACATTAAAAGCGATCGACGCCATCGAGCGCGAAGGCGGCAAGGTGGCCTTCTGTCTCGTCTTGGTGGATCGGGAAGAAGGTGGCCGTCAAGCAATCGAGGCTCGCGGCGTGCATGTCATTTCCTTGTTCACGCGCAGCTCGCTGCTGGATGAATAATTTCCCCTAAAAAGTGGATTTATGACTGCACCAGAAACGACCGAAACGCCTGCGGTGGAAGCTCTGCTTCCGATCCCAGGACTACGCCAAGATTTAGCGGTCCTGATGAAGGTACGGCTCAATCTCTTCGTCCTGATCACCACGTTTTTCGGATTTCTGCTCTATTCACGCGGCGTAGAAATACAGTGGATGAGACTCGTCCACACCTTGTTAGGAACGGCGGCGGCGGCCTTTGGCTCGGCAGCATTTAATCAATTGATGGAAGTCGATCTGGATGCACGGATGAAGCGGACGCAAAATCGGCCGCTACCGACCCGGCGGATGGATCCACTGTTCGCGTTTGGTATTGGCTGGGTTTTATCGGCCATCGGCATCATTCATTTGGCCGCCCACGTCGGAAATCTCGCAGCTTATCTCGCGGCGGGAACCATCGCGATTTATGTATTTATTTACACGCCACTCAAGCGAATCAGCTCGGTGAATACACTCATCGGCGCGATCCCTGGGGCAATTCCTCCGGTAATCGGCTGGGTCGGCGCGGGTGGTGAAATCGGCTGGGAGGCGTGGTTTCTATTTGGCATTTTATTTTTCTGGCAGCTTCCCCACTTCATCGCGATCAATTGGTTGTGCCGTGAAGAATATGAATCGGTGGGTTATCGGATGTGGTCAAACGGCGATCTCACTGGACGCAAGAGCGGCCTGCTTTCCGCGATGTTTGCCGTCGCCCTAGCGGTCTTTTCACTGCTGCCGGCATTTCTGAATTTTGCAAATTTATTATGGACGATCCTCGGGCCATTACTGGCATTGATCATGGCGGCGCTGGCGCTGAAATTTTCACGCGATGGCGAGCGGACTTCGGCGCGACGCTTGTTTTTTTTCACGTTACTCTACTTGCCAGTCGCGCTTCTGGTGCTGGTATTCGCGTGGAAAGTGAGAAGTTAGATTTTTATGAATGAGCTGATCTCATCCACGCAGCGTCTCGCAGATGCGCTCAGAGAGTTGCCGTTTTCCGCGCCCGTCGCGTGCACTTATCGGACTCTGGATTACACCTGGCAGGCACATGAGCAATATCTGAAACGCTTCGGGAACGGAAAAAAACGCGTCGTATTTCTCGGCATGAATCCAGGACCATTCGGCATGGCACAGACTGGCGTGCCGTTCGGAGAGGTCGCGGCCGTGCGTGATTGGATGAAAATCGAAGCGCGGATTGAAAAGCCCGCTTATGAGCATCCCAAGCGTCCGATCGATGGTTTCCAATGCGTGCGATCCGAAGTCAGTGGTCGCCGCTTGTGGGGGCTTTTCGCCGAGCGTTTTGAAAATGCGGAGAACTTTTTCACCGAGCACTTCGTTTTAAATTATTGTCCCTTGATCTGGATGAGTGCGACAGGCGCGAATCTAACACCGGACAAACTTCCCGCGACTGAGATGGCTCCCGTGGAAGAAGCGTGCCTGAAACATCTTCAAGAAGTGATCTCCATACTCCAGCCGTCTTGGTTGATCGGAGTCGGCGCCTTCGCCGAAGAACGGATGCGACGGGCGGCTGAAGCGGGTGGCAGCAAGGCGAAAATTGGCAAAATTTTACATCCCTCACCAGCATCGCCCGCAGCAAACCGAGGATGGGCCGAAGCCGCGAGTCGCCAGTTAGCAGAGCTAGGAGTTTGGTGAAAAACTCATTCCAAGGTCGCTTGGAGTTGTTGGATCAAGATCGCATCTTCAGAGCACTTCGCTTGCTCGAAGGATTGGTGAAGATTATTGAGCAGCCGCAGCAAAATCGTGCCTGGATCGCTGGATTGACTGAGGAGACTTCGTTGGGTCCGGCTTAATTCTGGGTTTCCTAAAACGGTCATCTGCGGATGGATGCGACCGTGATCGAAGCAATCCACAATTAAAGGGAGGCCGTCTTCAAAAATCCGACACATGAAATGTCCGGGATAATTGATTCCTTCGATTTCAAAGTCCAGCCGACGCCCGACGAGCATGAAAATCAGACAAAGTCCGAGTGGATTCGAACGATTTTCCGCGATGCACCACGCGAGATCTGAATTACGTGGATCGTAGTATTTTTGCTGATTTCCAACGAGATGATCCCGATTAAAAAGAAATGCCCGGAGTTCATTCGCCGTAGTGATACCATTTTCGCTAGCCTCTTCCGCCAGTAGATCCAGCGCATCGGATAGAGGTTGCCGCAGAGAAATCCCATCGTGAAGAAAGTCCGATAAAGCGCAGAGAAGTGCCTCGAAGGTTTCCCAATCTTCTTGGAGGGCAGCCGCACCGCCAGTGGGGGCTATCCACTCGCGGATCAAAATTTCACGCCGTGGCGGCTTGAGCATTTCTACCAGCAGCTCGCTTTCGCGCGGAGTGAGCGCACGAGTCTGGATGGCAAGCCATTCGCTCAAATCTCCATTGCTCTGAGCCAGTCGTTCTGCGACGCGATCCCGGATCGCGGGGGTTTCATCATCGAGAAGCCGCAAGATGGCATCCAGTTCCTTAGCCGAAGGCGGCGCTGCGTGCATCGCAGAAGTCAAAATAGGTGGAATGGGCAAATACAACAAATGGTGCGCGATACTGGGTTCGAACCAGTGACCCCCTCCGTGTCAGGGAGGTGCTCTACCACTGAGCTAACCACGCGAAACGTTGCCTTCATTTGAAGACGCGCGAAAATAGGACGGAGCTGGCACCGGATGCAATCTCTTTTTTCATCCTTCTGGCATCCCCACATTGTGCCAAATTTTCATGCGCGGCACTATCGCTCATGGCAGCGGCAGGGCTGGAGGTGATTAGGAAGTCGATTTTTTTCGGCGAGAGTTTTGAGGGTTTTAATGAAAGAAGAAAATCTGAGCACTCAGCGGCACCTCGTAAATTCCCTTCTGTCTTCTGCTCGCGGCCTGTGCTTCCTTTTCCCCATGCACCTATCTGACATCGACACCACGCCGGAACTCCTCGCTCCAGCGGGAAACTGGGATTGCGCCCGTGCTGCAGTCGCCGCCGGGGCCGATGCGATTTACTTCGGGCTGCCGAAATTCAATGCCCGGCTGCGAGCGGACAATTTCATCGAGCAAGATTTAGTCGAACTCATGGAATATCTCCATCGCCACGGCGTGAAAGGCTTCGTCGCGATGAACACGCTTATTTTCACCCGTGAAATGAAGGCTGCCGAGGAGCAACTCCGCCGCATCGCCGCTGCCGGAGTGGACGCGCTGATCATCCAAGATCTCGGTCTGGCCAAGCTCGCCCGCGAGGTCGCGCCAGACGTGGAGCTGCACGCTTCGACTCAGATGACCATCACCTCACCGGAGGGCTTGGCCTTTGTGGAAACTCTATTTCCGTTAGAGCGAGCGGTCCTCTCGCGCGAGCTTTCCATCAAGGAGATTGAGAAATTTAAATCATCCTCGATCCAGACGAAAACGCCATTGGAAGTCTTCGTCCACGGCGCACTTTGTGTCGCCTACTCGGGCCAATGCCTCACCAGTGAGTCGCTCGGCCAGCGCAGTGCCAACCGTGGCGAGTGCGCCCAAGCCTGCCGGATGCCTTACGAAATCGTCGTCGATGGCGAGACGCGCGATCTCGGGGCCGTGCGCTATTTACTCAGCCCACAGGATCTCGCGGCGGTGGATGTCATCCCGGATCTCGTCCGCGCCGGAGTGAAATCCTTCAAGATCGAAGGTCGGCTCAAGTCGCCCGAATACGTCTCTGCCGTCACTCGCGTTTATCGAAAAGCACTGGATGACGCGATGTCTGAGAGCGAGCCATCCATCACGGCTGCGGATCGCTATGCATTGGAAATGACGTTCTCGCGCGGTCTTAGCACTGGCTGGTTTGCGGGCACGAATCACCCGTATCTCACTCACGGAAAATTCGGAAAAAAGCGTGGCCCGCTGCTCGGAGAAATCACCGATTGCGGGCCGGGCTGGATCCGGCTCGGCAAGCTCACTGGCGTGCCATTTTCCGCAGGCGATGGCGTGGTCTTCGACGCCGGAGAAAATCGCGATCTCGAACAGGGCGCACGCATCTGGGTCATCGAAGGCGACCGCCTCATCTTCCATCTCACCTACAGCGGCATCAACTTCGACCGCATCAAGCCCGGCCAGACACTCTACAAAACTTCCGATCCCAAGCTGGATTCCGAGCTCCGCCGCTTCTGGCAAAACTCGCGCCCAGCGGAGAAAAAAACCGCACTGCAACTCACCGTTTCCGGCAAGCCGGGCGAGCCACTCGTGGTGCGAAGCGGCGACCACTCTGTCACAAGCGAGGTGATGTTAGAAACTGCCAGCAAGCGGCCACTCGACGCCGAAATCCTCGCCGCCCAGCTCGGCCGCCTCGGCGATACTTCCTACGAACTCGGCACGCTCGACAACCAACTGGAAGGCGACTGCCACATCGCCATTTCCGCTCTTAACCAGCTCCGCCGCGCCCTCGTTAAGGCACTGGAAACCACCGCTGCCATCAAGCCCGCCAGAGCAGTTATCACCACGACGCACCTCGATTTATTTCCTCTTTCATCGACGTTCGATGTTGAGCGTTCGACGTTCAATGCTCCTCATCTATCCGTCCTCTGTCGCACGCTCGGCCAAGTCTCCTCCGCTCTCGATTCCGGAGTGGAAACGATTTACTGCGACTTCGAAGACCCGCGCCGCTACAAGGAGGCCGTCACTCTCTGTAAATCCCAAACCGAGATTATTTTAGCCACGCCACGCATTCTCAAGCCCGGTGAGACGGGCTACCTCAAGCTCATTGAAAAGGCCGAGCCAGATGGACTTCTCCTTCGTAATCTCGGCGCACTCGACTACTATAAGCATCGTAGCGATTTGAAAAAAATCGGCGATTTCTCGCTCAATGTCGCCAATCCCATCACCGCTAAGCTCTTGATGGAAAATGCCGCGCTCGACTACCTCACGGTTTCCTACGATCTCAATATCGGCCAAGTGTTAGAACTTCTACAAAGCGCCCCGCCTG
>JANORE010000590.1:0-7790 GCA_031415155.1 Akkermansiaceae bacterium
GCCGCGCATGAGGATTTGTGGAAAGGGTTCTAGCAGCGGACAAGCGAGACGCTTATCTGACGACACAGCCGAGACGGACATGTTACGATGGCATTTCCACAAATCATGATGCGTGGCAGCATGCTCAATGAGTGCTAGCTCAGCGGGAAATTCGAACAAAGAAATCTATAAACTTTGGCATTGCATCACCGCATTAGATGTTCAAGCATCAGATGCATGAGAACCACTCTCGACATCGATGCGGACGTGCTTGCTGCGGCGAAGGAACTTGCGGCGAAGGAGCGCAAGACCGCAGGAAAAGTGATCTCTGAATTTTTCCGTCGTGGGGTGAAGTCTGAAACTACGACCCAGCTCTCTGCCGATAAGCCATATGCCATGAAAAACGGCATCCCTATCTTGCCATTTCGCAAGGAAATCATCACGACCGAGCACATCCAACGCATCATGGAGGATGAAGGAATATGATTCGCTGCTTGCTCGATGTGAATGTGCTCGTCGCACTTCTGGATGCCGGGCATGCATTTCACCAGCGGGCTCACAAGTGGTGGGCGGCCTCTTCCCAGGCATGGGCTTCTTGTCCGCTAACGGAAAATGGACTGGTGCGGATCATGAGTTCCACTTCCTATTCAAAAGAGGAAAACTTCTCTGTGCATGACATTGCAGCCAGGCTTAGCTATTTCGCCGAACATACCGATCACGCGTTCTGGATAGACGATCTAACCGTGCGAAATACTTCACACTTCCAGCTATCTCATCTCTTTTCCTCACGCCACCTCACTGATGTTTATTTACTGGCTCTTGCGGTGAAAAATGGAGGTCAGCTAGTCACCTTTGACCAACACGTACCAAGTCACTCGGTAGTCGACGCGGAGCCGGGACATTTACTGGTAATATAAAATTCTCCTTAGGCAAAAATACCCACAGGAATCATCACTTCGGCAAGGTGATGGGTTTAAATTTCATCTCATCAAAAGTCGCACTGCTCGGCGCGGTGAGCTGGCGGGTCGTTGGATTCCAGCGGTAAGGTAATCCATAGACAGGATCATTCGGAACAGGTTGACCTTTCAGGATGGTAAAGGCGGCTTGGCCCATCGCGGTTTGGTGTTGAGCGCGGTCGGAGCCTTTTACCCATGAATCCAGCCCAATGTTCCCGCCTCTCACAAGTTGTCGGCTTTTCCAAGAAAGTCCGATGGTATTGGGAGAAACACTGGGGGCTGGTAGGGCCAAATCTTTCATGTCGAGGCTTTGATAGGCTTCGCTTAGTTGTCGCATTACCGAAGTGTGAGCATCGATAAATGCATCCGGATCGGGCAATGTATTTCGGTCTCCGGGAGTAGAAAACGTCGGTAGAATTAAGGTCTGCATGGAAACATGCCATTCGCTTTTCATCAGTTTCCCCAAGTATGCAGGTGGCTGCGGAGCCAAGTTCATGACTTTTTCCCAAGCAGCGACATCGAGAGACCCAGCAGGCAGGGCGGGCAAGATCTGGGAGAATAGAACGTCTTGAGCCTTTAATCTTAACAAAATCCCGACCGTGGCATGAAGTAATGAAGGCGTCTCGATCTGGTCGAAGTGATTTGCCAGTCCTTGAAGCGCGAGCATCGACTGCAACGCGGCGGCATGATCGCCGCGTTCGGCAGCAAGACGTGCTTCCATCTCAAGGATGTTCGAGTGTTGTCTGGCCAAATTCACGTGGAAAAAGCCCAGTCGCTGAGGATCCACTCCTTTGACGGATTGCTCACTAAGCAAGCCAATGCTGCGGATCTCATCGACGAGTTCGCGGTTTTGAGCGAGGTAGGCTTTAGCCGCTTCAGCATTCCAGCGTTCAGGATAGATAAAGTAATCTGAAAGCTCTTGAGGGATCTTGAATGGATTTTCCTGACCGTCGAATCGATCTAAGAAATCGACTAGTTTCAGAAATCCGTTTTGATCTGCGGGCACATCTTTATAGGTGACGGCCATGTCTGGATGACGCTCCATAATGCGTTGAAACCACTCATCGACGAACTTGTAGATCTCAGTGAGCTTTTGCTGATCTGCCGGGTCTGTTGATTTCTTGAGTTTCTCGTAATTCTCGAAGAAAACATCGTCCTTTCTTTTCCAAGGATTCCAACTTACTTGCATGAGTGACTCCCAACCCATGCCAAACCAGTCTCCTGGATGGATGAGAAGCTCGTGGATTACTTCAGCATTTTCCGGCGAGATTTTCTTCGCAAGGTTTGCACTTTGTGTATCGAGAAATTTACCTGCCGGATCTCGCACCGCAGGCGTCTTGGTGCCGATGTAGCCAAGAATCATGAAGATGCCTGCTGCGAAAAAGATAGACTTCTGGTAACGTCGGAGGGTTTTCACCATGCCCATAAACAACGATACTCCACTCGCTCCAGCAAGATCGAAGTTGATCTGCCAAGCTCTATCTAGCCAGCCGAGCTGGAAAATCCGCCGGACTAAGTTTGAGATCGTTGTTTTTATCCAATGCCTCGAAACGTTCCTCTTGCTGATCTTCATCAAGATTTTTCACGGATGGCCCTTTGCGAAATTCAGCAAAAGACAAGACGTTGTCGCCATTCAGATCGAGCTTTAGATTCAGTTCCGGCGAATGGTTAGAAGCTTGATGATGATGCTTTTGATGTGGATGCTTGGGGGGATCTGGACGATCCTTTTTGGTGATGAGCCCATCGTCATCGGTGTCGAGTTTCTTAAAAACTTCCTGCTGTTTCTCGATGGGTAGTTTTTGGGAAATCGGACCAGTTTTGAATTCTTCGAAGCTGATGCTTTCGCTTTTGTCAGCGTCTAGCTCCCACAGTCTTTTCATGGAGAATCCGGGTTGGCGTTTCCCAAGTTCACTCAGTTCTTCGAGGCTGAGTTGGGTATCTGTGTTCTTATCCAGACGCTTGAATATGGCCTCACGTTTTTCCTCCGACAAATTTTGCATTCGCGGGAGGGAAGGGAATTCTTGAATTGAGATTCGATTATCTCCGTTCAAATCTGCCGCTTTCCAAGTTTCAGCAAATGGCTTCCGTGGACCACGAGGTGCGCCCTTTTTTTCAGCAATTGGCTTGGCAGGATGATCCATCGATTCTGCTAGGCAAATCGCAGGTAAGAGCATTCCGACGAAGAGAAGAAAAACAGGGATTGTTTTCATAAGAAATTACAGCTTGTTTAGCCATGCTTGAGCAAGCGAGCTTCCTAAAAAACTCCACTCTTCGCAAAAAGTTTCGATTTACCACCTGAAAATTTCTCACTCGTCCAATATGCACATCTGCGACATTCTATCCGATTTTAAACCGTCCCTGTCGTTTGAGTTTTTCCCTCCGCGGACGGATGCTGCTTGGGAAGATCTTTACCAAGCGATTCGTGAGCTAGAGCCTTTAAACCCGACTTTTGTTTCCGTGACTTACGGTGCTGGCGGCGGAACTCGTGAACTCACTCACGATCTGGTCGTTCGCATCAAGCAAACGACCTCCATTCCTCCTGTTCCTCATCTCACTTGCGTGGGCCACTCGGAGCATGAGGTGACGGAAATTCTTGAACGTTACGCGGCGGTTGGTGTGAGTAATATCCTCGCATTGCGTGGAGATCCACCGCGGGATCGGCCCAACTATGACTGGTCCGAGAGTGGATTCCGACACGCCGCAGACTTGGTGAAATTCATCCGTAAGTTCAACGATTCTGGGAGGCATCCCGATTCACGCGGTTTCGGCATCGGTGTGGCGGGTTTCCCGGAAGGCCATCCGACCACCCCGAACCGAGTGGATGAACTGGATTTCCTAAAGGCCAAAGTCGATGCGGGCGCGGACTATATTTGCACGCAACTCTTCTTCGATAATCACGATTTCTTGGATTTCCGCGATCGCTGCGATCTCGCGGGAATCCGTGTGCCAATCATCGCAGGTGTCATGCCTGTGACCTCCCTTTCGGGGATGAAACGGATGGCGGAACTTGCTGCGGGTGCCAGATACCCGGCCAAATTGATACGGGCGCTGGAACGTGCAAAATCAAGCCCGGAGGCGATTGAACGCGTCGGCATCCATTATGCAGCAGAGCAATGTGCAGGGCTTCTGAACGAAGGCGTGGACGGCATCCATTTTTACACGCTCAATAAAAGCCACGCGACACGGGAGATTTATAACAGCCTTGGTTTAATGAACCACGCGAGCCTTTAATGAACCACGCGAGCCTCTAACGGCGACCTTTTTGATAGATTTGCTCTGCTTGCTTAGACGTAATCTTCTCAAGACCATCATTGACGGAGACCACAATGGGAATTCTCCCAGATGCGGAATCCAGAGGGAATGTTTTGATGAGCTCTGGAGCACGCTCGAACGCATTCGGGAGCAGGCTGATCTGAAATTCACCTTCGTAATGAAGTTGCTTGGAGAGTTTCTCAGCAAGTTCTCCATCGAGTTTGATGGCGGTGAGGCTCGCGCCGATGCGATTCGTCAATGAGTCAGGTGCATCAGATTTCGCCTTTTTGGTGTTTTGAGCGACTTTTTCCAACATGAGATCGGCTTCTTCACTGTCTAAATGGGTGTTCTCCAAGGCCGCCGTCACATCCGTCAGTTGTGATGTTTTTTCAGTTAAGATTTCATCTTCTTTCCTTGCTCTCGTCTCTTCTGGAGTTGGCATCCTCACGATGAGTTTCCCATCGAGAATCAAGGACTCACCTATTTTTTGTTTTTGGTCGTCCAACTCTTGATTGGTTTTTAACTGAATCTCGCTCAACTCCATACCACCATTCATCGTTTTTAGCTGGAACGATCCTTGGACGAACGTGGTGCGACGATAATCTCTGGAATAATCCACGACAGATAGTGCTCTCAACAAAGGAATCTGATCCTTTAAGGCAATTGTATCTTTCGTATCAAGAGACACCTTTCCTGAGAATCCGATTCCTTCGATGCTATTGGTAGACCCTGAAACTTTGAAATCACCGGATATCGATCCCTCAATGAATTCTCGCTGATGGGGCGATAAGATATTCTCCAAGCTGAGTTCTCTGATTTTAGCAATCCCTTCAAGGGTGGGACGTGCACCTCCTGTGAGTTTTAAACCTGATAAATCGATCGTTCCATTTCCCCGGCGAAATTCTGCTTTTTCAAAAAGAATTCCTTGTGGGCTACAGAAGGCCGCGAGTTCGATAATTTCTAACTGATTTAGCCAACTCTGCGAAAAAGTTCCTCCTTTGAAATTTAACTTCCATCCGTCTTGGACGCGCCGGGCGACGAGAGAACTATTTTCGATCGTTCCGCGCGTTCGTGCCGAGTAACCCCAGAATAAGGAGACTTCGCGGATCTCCAAAGAATTGAAATCAACGTCGTCATATTTTTTAAACAGAGAATTGGCAATCATTTGGGCCGATGCATCATCATCCGCGCCAGCACGAAGCTCCATTTCCAGCCGTGATACCGACACCGTTCCGGTATCCCATTTTCCAACAACTCCGGCAAGTGCCCCCATTCTGAAGCGGATATTCTTCGCCTCTAGGCAGTTGAAAAAAGTCTGGTCGCCACCTTTAGCGACCATCCGATTGAGCCAAAGGTCATTGCCTTTTTTCACAGGTCCAAATATTTCAGCCTCGGAGGCTGTCAGGCCAGATTTAAGCGACACATTTAGATTTTTTTGAAAACTTTTCGTGCTGGTTCGCTTTACCAAATAAAATCCAAGACCTGCTGCCACGACCAATAGCAGCAGCGAGAGCCGGAAACCCATCAATACCAAGTGATACAGGGCTTTCCCCTTGCCACCACTGCCCGTCATGGAGTGACGAACTTGAAACCAAAATCCTTGAGCTGCCACCCATTGACTGAGGCGTTCGTTGAATTGATGCGATTGATTTGCTTCCATAAACCGTCATTTTTCGTGACGCCGGGAGTAAAACCACCCGCCGTGAATCAGGCGAGGGAAATTTGCCCTCGCACAGAGGTTATTGATACCCTAGCAACTGCCTCGTGGAAATTAACGATTATAAAGTCCGACTCGAAATTTTTGAAGGCCCGCTTGATCTCTTGCTCTACCTGATCAAGAAGGACGAGGTCGATATTCATTCCGTTTCCATTGAGCGTATCACTCGCCAATATCTCGACTACATCAACACCTTCAAGCTCCTGAACATCGATCTTGCTTCCGAGTTCATCGTGATGGCAGCGAATCTCATGTATCTGAAAAGTAGGACTCTCCTGCCCAGGGTGGATCAGCCGCCGGAAGAAGATGCGGAGGAAGATGATCCTCGCTGGGAACTGATCCGGCAACTCATTGAATATAAAAAATTCAAGGATGCCGCCGGATTTCTCAGTCTCCGTGAGCTTGAGCAAGAAGGCCACTACGCGCATCAACCTGATCTAGCAGACAAGCCGGTCGAGCAACCCGCGACACTTGCGGAAGTCTCGATCTTCGATCTCATCCGCGCGTTTCAAAATGTTTTAAAACGGTTTGAGGAATCCCATGATTTTGGCGACATCATTGATGATCGCTACACCGTTTCAGACAAAATCGAGCTATTGCTCAGGAATCTTGCCCCCGGAGAATCAGGGCGTTTCGAGGATTTGTTCCAAAGCGCCACCACCAAGGCAGAAGTGATTGTGACTTTCCTCGCACTGCTTGAGTTGATGAAACTCAATCAATTCATCGTCCGTCAAAGCGAACTGCTAGGCAACATCGTGATCGAAAGACGGAATCATCAATTTGTAGCGGCGCTGGAAACGACAAGCACCGGAGTTGATGATGAATGATTGAAATTCAGCCAACCCGGAACACGATCCGGGCTTTCGTCAAATCGTAGGGCGACATTTCCATCTTCACCTTATCGCCGACGACTAGACGGATGAAGCGCTTCCGCATTTTTCCAGAAATGTGAGCAAGAACTTCGTGGCCACTTTCTAATTTTACCCGGAACATGGTGCCTGCCAGAACGGATGAAATTTCACCATCCACCTCCACCGCCTTTTCTTCTTCGTCCTTGGTGGACCGTTTCGGCGGACCATATCGATTGCGATTATTGCGGCGTCCGGAATTCTTGGGGCGAGGAGGCATATGAACTTAAGATAGGGCAAACGACGGCGGGTAATTCCTCGCCTTGCGGCTTCGGGGTAGCTTATCCGTTTGAGAGCATCAATCCCAAAAAACGGGGCGTTCCAGCATTCTCTTTGTTTTCTGCATCACCCATGCTTGCCAAGCCGTCATTCAAGCTCCATTTTTCGCCCAGCCGTCGCCGTCGCGCGACTTCCCAAAACCGCAATACTCTTAATCCCATGCCCGAGATCACCGAAAAAGAACTCCCCGCGAACCTCAAGCCCCTTTGGCTGAAGGCACTCACCGCAGTTCAGACCTCCAACCTTGACTACGGGATCAGCCTCCTGCAGGGCGTCCTCAAAGAAAGTCCCGGCTTCTTAGACGGCCGGAAAATGCTCCGCGAGTGCGAGCTCAAAATTGCCGGAAAAACCAAGAAAAAGGCCGGACTCTTCGGCATGTCCGGCGGTGGCATGGGTGTGATGAAACTCCAAGGCCAAGCAAAAAAGGACCCAGCCGGCACTCTTCCACTCATCGAAAAAGAGCTTGAAAAGGACCCACTCAACGATCAAGCCAACGAGCTTCTCTTCGACACCTGCCTCAAGCTGGAACTTTTCGAAACCGCAGCTTTCGCCCTCGAGACCGTCCGCAAGGGCAATCCGGAAAATGCAAAACTCCTCCATAAACTCGCCGAGTTCTACATCACTCGCGATCAACCGATGATCGCCTCGGAAGTCTATAACGACATCATCAAACACCACCCAACCGACGGCCCAGCCATC
>JANORE010000591.1:0-11502 GCA_031415155.1 Akkermansiaceae bacterium
GGTCCAGCTCGCTATCCCTTGCCGTCAGAAAAAGAATCGGAATCCGGCTGCGCCCTCTCAGTTTCTGGCACAGCTCGAACCCTGTCATATCTGGCAGCCCGACATCTAAAATCGCCAAATCATACCCGCCGTCCTTCGTCAGCATTTCCAGCGCCTCAGAGCCAGTCATCGCATGACTCACCTCATGGCACTCCGTTTTCAGCGCATAAATTAACGTATCCGCGATCGCGGGTTCATCCTCTACTAGCAGAATGCGGGGCATACACGCACCCTAAAGAAAAAAACGGCCACGGGTCGAATAAATCCGAATGGTGAAAATCCTTGGAAAGAGAACCTCACCATTTCGCTTGCCACTGAATAGGCGATGCCCCACAAAAGCCGCCCGCTCATTCTGGGGCTGCGCAAAATATGCTGCTCTGCCTAGTCTGGCGGATTAATCCTCACTCGCGCGCCCAAATGGAAAGCATCTCATCCCGTATTGCCAAGGTTTCACCTTCACTCACACTCGCCGTCACCGCCCAAGCTAAGGCCATGATCGCCAAAGGCGAAGAAGTTTACGCACTCGCTGGTGGCGAACCCGAAGTGGACACTCCTCAGTTTATCAAGGACGCCGCGATCGAGGCTCTGCAAAGCGGGAAAACCAAATACACTCCCGCAGGCGGCATCCCCGAACTCCGCGCCGCCCTTTCTCATAAATTCAAAGTCGATAACAGCATCGACTACGCAGCCCATCAAATCTGCGTCACGGGCGGAGCCAAAATGGCCTGCTATAACGCCATCCTCGCCGTCATCGAAGAAGGTGACGAGGTCATCATTCCTAGCCCGTTCTGGGTTTCCTATCCGGAGATGGTCAGCCTTGCCGGCGGCGTCCCCGTCATCGTCGAGACCACTGAATCAACGGGTTGGAAAATGACTCCCGAGCAATTCGAGGAAGCGATGACTCCGGCTACCAAGATGGTCATCCTCAACACGCCCGGCAACCCAACAGGTGCCATTTATACCAAGGCAGAACTCCTCGCCCTCGGCGAAATCGCACTTGGTGAGGATATCGTCATCCTTTCCGATGAAATCTACGAAAAGCTCGTCTATGGCGATGCGAAGCATGTTTCCATCGCCTCACTCAGCGACGAACTTTATAATCTCACCATCACCGTCAATGGCTTTTCCAAGGCTTATTCGATGACAGGTTGGCGCCTCGGCTACACCGCCGCACCGAAGCCATTTGCCGACGCGATTGAGAAAATCCAAAACCACACGACTTCCAACGCGAACAGCTTTTCCCAATACGGCGCACTCGCCGCACTGGAAGGCGACCAATCCTTCATCGAAGATCTTCGGGGCGAATACGATGTGAAGCGCCAGTTCATGCTTGCTCGTCTCAATGCGATTCCAAATATCCGCGTCGTCGAGCCACAAGGTGCTTTCTACTTCTTCGTTTACACCGGCAAAACTGGCCTGAAGTCGATGAACCTCTGCGATAAACTTCTTTCCCGCTACAAAGTCGCCGCCGTCCCAGGCATCGCCTTCGGCTATGACGAGGGAATCCGCCTCAGCTACTGCACCACTCTGGACGTCCTGAATGAAGGACTCACCCGCTTCGAGCAATTCTGCCGCGAGCATTGATCCAGCCCAGGTTGTAGCCGCTCTGGATGCGGCTCATAATCTCGCCGAAGATTTCGCTGATTTGATACTCAATAGTTTGGGATCAGCGGATCTTGCTCGAAAGCCATTCGCGGAAGACGGCTTGATCTGCCGGCAGCAAGGTGGCGACTTTTTCTTGGTTGGCGAGAATGGCGAGACGCTCAGGAATCTCCACGCAGTTCTTGCCCAGCTCGGCTTCCATGACGTCGGGAAACTTCGCGGGGTGCGCGGTTTCCAGCGTGATGGTCGTGCTGCCCGGATGGCTGGACCGCCATTGTTGTGCCGCAAGCCAGCCGATGGCACCGTGCGGATCAATCTCGTAATCGTATGAGGCTTTGACGGTGCGGATGGCAGCACGCGTCTGATCGTCGGTGAAAGTGGCACCGGAGATGTGCGTTTTCATCGCTTCCCATGAGCCACCGAAGAGTGCCTGCATTCGCACGAAATTCGACGGCGCACCGACATCCATCGCGTTGGAAATAGTGGGAACGCTCGGACGTGGGGAATATTCGCCGAGCCGGAGATATTCTGGGACGACATCGTTGCGATTGGTGGCTGCCACGAATTGCTCGACGGGTAAGCCGAGCTTCATGGCGAGTAAGCCCGCTGTGAGATTTCCGAAATTCCCGGAAGGAATGACGAAGGTCGGCTTGACGCCATCCGGGAGCTGGCGGGCGGCATGGATGTAATAGAAACTCTGCGGCACGAGGCGGGCGAGATTGATGGAGTTCGCGGAGGTGAGATTGAGGTGTTCGGAGAGTTCTCGGTCGAGAAATGCGGATTTCACCAGTGCTTGGCAATCGTCGAATGAGCCTTGGATTTCCAGTGCCGTGATGTTTCCACCGAGTGCGGTAAGTTGTTTTTCCTGAAGTCCCGAAACTTTGCCCTGTGGATAAAGAATGACCACACGAGTGCCGGGGACATGGTGAAATGCTGAGGCCACTGCGCCACCCGTATCGCCGGAAGTCGCGACGAGAACAGTTAGCTCACGGCCATCGTCACGAGTCAGCCACGCCATCAGCCGGGCCATGAATCGTGCACCGAAGTCCTTGAACGCCAGTGTTGGGCCGTGGAAAAGTTCTAAAATGTGATCGCCTGGGGCGAGTGTGATCAGTGGCGCATCGAAGGAGATCGTGCCATCGACCATTTCGCGAAGTGCCTCTTCCGGCACGTCTTCGCCGAAAAATGCAGAAGCCACGGCGAACCCGATTTCTTGGAAACTCAGATCCCGCCATTTCCCCCAAAAATCATTGGAGAGTATCGGCAGCGTGTCTGGCATGTAGAGTCCATTGTCTGGCGGCAACGAGCGGAGAATCGCTTCCTTGAGATCGACGCGGTGGGATGAGGTAGTGGTGGAGTGGTAGAGCATAGTGGAATGGCGAGTTGGTTAAATCTTACTGCTTCGCATTTGGGAAACTTAAACTTCGACCACGACTTGTTGATCACCCTGAAAACTCAGGGGATCCTAGCTCATCAAATGAAGTGCTTGGGTGTGGGGGATCCCTTTCACGGACCAGGATATTCTTGGTAATTCGGCATAGAAAGGGTTTCAAACCCCTTCTTCTGCTAGAATCGTCTTGGCTTGGAGGGTTCTTGGAGTTCTTAAAAATTGAAATTCGTAAGCACTCCGAGTTGGGGAGAAGCTTGAAAAAATCTCGCCGATTTTATCAAGCTCGCAGTTTCGAGTATGCTCTAAGATAACCGGCGCATTGGGCGATCTCGGCGAGATTGGTCTTCCAGTTGTGTTCATACTCGATGCTCACATTACCTGCGAAACCATGTTTGCGAACTTCATCAAGGATTGCCATATTGTTGATAATTCCCGTTCCAAAGGGCCGATCATGTGACCACTGGGTGATTGATTCCCGGTCTTTCATATGAAATGCATGGACGCGCGGCGCGATTTTTTTGATCACTTCGAGTGGATCAAGTCCGGAAGTCGCCCAGTGGCCAATGTCTGCACAATAACCGATATTTGCGTGACGACCTTCGAAGGCTTTCCAGAGCATCTGAGGATCCCAGAGCTTAGTTGGTTTCGGGTGATTATGGAAACAGACCTTGATGTCATACTCTTTGGCGAGTTTTTCGAGCGTATCGAGAGCTTCGAGTGACTCGGTAGTCACGCCATAGAGACTGAGTTTCTTGGCAAGTTCGAAGACCTTCCTTGCTTCGGGCTCCTCCTTGGAAATCGGAGTGACACCGAAATTTAAAGCCACGAGTTGATTCTTTTTTAAATGAGCGATGACGATTTCTAACTGATCGTCCGTCAGATCGGTGCCGAATTTGACATCACCCAATGAGCCACCCATTTTTTGGCCTGGAAAAACTTCGACTCCGCCCATGCCAGCTGCCGCTGCCATTTCGATTGCTTCAAAGAGTGTGAATTCCCGAAATGACCAGCACTGGACAGAAGTGGAAAACCCAGCATCCGTCAGAGCGGGTTGAGCAATCGGTGCCCCATTTGCCCGCAAGGCAAGCAAGGCGGATGCAGCGGGAACCATTGAAAGTAAAGAACGACGTTTCATATTAAAATTAGAATGACAAATCAGCGAACTCGATCAACACCAATTTTCAAACGTGAATTCATATTTTATAGATCTAACACGCCTTGCTTAACTCACCTCGGTGACGACGAGAGCTGGTAAATCGAGAGATTCACCCATTCGCATTCCTAACAGCTTTCGATAGAGTTCACTGGCAGGGGTGAGCAGGGTGATTTCCATGTGATGATGGCTGACGACTAATCCACCAGATGTCGGAACGAGTAGGAAAAACACCGTTTCACCAGCGAGATTGGCTTCCACCAAAGCACCCGCATCAATGGGGTCTGCCATCTCAAAATCCGGTAATACGAGGGAGTCGTAAATTCTCACCGACTCGGCGAGTTCGTCCACTTGGCGGGCTTGGCCGGCGGCAAGATAAGAGGCTTCCAAGCTACGCGTATCGTATTTCCCCTCGGCCTTGCTGCCGGGATCAGTCGCCGCCGCATGTGCTTCCATCGCCGTTTTTGAGAGTCGCTCTAGCTGGGCACGTAACTCGGTGCGGATTTGTGCAATCAATTGAGATTTCATTTACAGGCGGTGAGCCTTGCATCCGCCTACGGGACTAGCAAGATTTGAACGGTGATGACGATCTATACTTATAAAAACTGTGATACTTGTCGCAAAGCACTCAGGTGGCTCGATGGGAAAAATATCGCTCATGAAGTGAAAGCCATCCGTGAAACACCCCCGACTGTGTCCGAATTGGAGATGGCTCTAAAAGTGCTCGGTGGTAATCTACGATCACTTTTTAACACTTCGGGTAACGACTATCGTGAACTAGGAATGAAGGATCGTTTACCGCTGATGAATTCAGGCGAAGCGATTGACCTGCTCTCCAGTAACGGCAATCTCGTGAAGCGGCCTTTTTTGATCGGTGATGGAAAGGTCATGGTTGGTTTCAATGAAATCGCTTGGCAACAAACGCTGGATTGAGAAATTGTTTCGTAAAACTCGAAATCGGGAAGGGTATTCCAGGCGAATTTGTTGGGTTGGGCTTGAAATGTGAAACTCGTATCCCGAAAAAAAACGAATTCCTGATAGCAGGAATTCGCTCTGTAATGATTTCGAGTCAGGAAGCTCTAGCGAATCACATGCTATCGAGCTTGCGCTGCTTCGAGCGAGCGGTGCCTTCAAGTCCACCGGAAATCCGACGCTGTCTAGCAGTATCACTCTCAATGGAGTCTAATGTATCCGATTTATCTTGGAGTCTTTGTTGAGCCTTTGTTTCAGAATAACCAAACAGCCCGCCTTCGCGGGGATTTCCTGTCGTTTGGCAGCTTGAAAATAAAACCAAGCAAAGCGCAGCACTGGTATAGATAAGAGTGAATTTCATGATCCTATTTTTATTTGAGTACACTCAAACGTCGATGGAACTTTGCATGCTTGCAAGTTTTTGATCGTTACCGCGGAGTGATGATTCAGTGGACTTGAGCTTGGTCACAGCTGTCCGCAGGCTTCGACCTTGTGACGAGGAACCGGCTTGAGAAATGGGGTTCGATTGTTCGGAAATTTCAGTATTGACCGCCTTCATCTGGCCCTGATTTTCCTTTTGTAATCCTGCAACTTCGGAACGCAAAGCTCTGAGTTCTGAGTTGTTTTTTGATGCTCTTGCAGCAGCGATTCGTGAGCTTAAGCCGCTAATTTTGCGACGCAGCGACTGATTGTAGGCATAAGCTCTGTTGTTAGTTTTCGTGGCAGAGGCAATGCACTGATCGAACCACTCTTCTTGCGATATATTCGCCGCTTTTTGCTTGGCAACATGATCGCCGTAAGCCAAGCCGCCGAGACCACCTAAAGTGGCACCGATCAAAGCACCACGCCCGGAGCCTGCTCCAGTTTGATTGCCGATGACTGCGCCTAGGACTCCACCTACGGCAGCACCACCCAGTGCGCCTTCCGTGCGAGTCCGAGTCCCATCGTCTTGGATATTGGTGCAATTGGTAAGTGCTAGAATGATCGTAGCCGTGGCGATCAAATTAAGATTTCGCTGATGTTTCATAGTTAAAAAGTATCGATGTTTGAAATGAGTTTAGCCTCTTCTTCCTGCTAGAACACTGAAGCTACCGAAGCCGTTAGAGCGCTTCATGTGGACATAGACTTTAAGAATTCCGGTATAGTTAGCGGTGTGTTCCACACCCGCGTCTTTGGCATCTCGTTCATCATGCTTCCAGACATTATCAAGCTCGTCGAATACGTAAAGATCGACATCTTGTGCATTCGTGTCGCCGCCGACAAGGATGCAATAGTCCAAGCCTTTCTTCACTTCCAGATTCACTTGGTAATATTCGCCTTGGCCGATGTGGCCTTGGATCCCCGTCGGCGTCATGAAATATCCTCGCTTACGGCTGCTTTGTGCAATTTCGTATGAACGATCACGAGCAACGCGCACATCGGCAAGGACGGTATCGGTCGCGGTGAGTAGCATCAACGCGGTCACGGTGTGAAGTGAAGTTAACTTGAACATAGCTTTGTTTACTTTTGTTTTAGAATCGGGCTTAGGAGATAGAGAATCTATGATTTCGTTTTTTTAACGATGGAAGCGGCGGCCTTTCCTTGTTGAAGCACAAAATCGACTTTTTCTTTGGTGAGGATTCCGTCGCGTGGGATTTTTACGACTTCTTCGAGCTTGGACAAAATTTCTTGAATCTGCTTTACTTCAGGGTGACCTGCGACATCAGCACTGGATCTGCTTAAGTCTTTGTTGAGTTGTGCAAGGAGGACAGGTTCGCGTAGTAGAGAAGATGCTTCTTCTGAATAATGGGTGCTAATTGCGTAGGAGATATGCGTGACGCCTTGGAGCCAACCCGCCGCCGTGATCAGTGCTCGTTCATCCGAGCGTGCTTCATTTGATAACTCACTGATGATATCTGTTTGGAGGAAGCCCAGCTCAAGGAAGACTCCCAGCCAGTCACCTTCTGTTGCTAAACTACGCACCTTTTCCGCACGTGATAATCTGCTCTTATCGACGCCGAGTTTATTTGCTAACTCTTCGATTGTGCGAGATGAATTGTTTAACTCGTCAATATTCTTTGCTTTGATCGCGACGAGTGCATCGCTGACTTTCATGCCGAGAGCGAAGGATACGGCAACTTTCCCTTTATAGTCACCAGCTTTGATAAGCAGTGAGTTTTTTTGGATTACTTGGTCCCAATCGACTGGATTTTTTTGACTGATTTTACCCAGCGCAAGAAAGGCATCAAAGGGGCTGGGTATAGCAACGACCTCACTGACTTTGACCTTGTCTTTAGGAATGCTGTTGATGCTTGTGGAGCTATCTTGGGCATGAAGTGGAAATACAGAAAGTGCGAAAACTACCCATAGGCTAGGTTTGAAATGATTTGAAAAGTTAAGTATCACAAGTGTTCTTAATGTTTATCGTTGCTAAAGCTATTAGCGATGAACAACATGCTCAGGCAAGCTAAATTGATAGTCCTATGAAAATTCTATTCAGAACATCAGCTTTATTTGTTGTGTCATCACTCTTTTCTGTCGCAGTTGCAGACGAAAAGGATGATCTTGTGGCCAAAGTAAAAAGCCAAGAAGAGGAAATCACTCGGCTCCAGTTGGCGCTTGAAAAAAAGTCCAAAGCCACGGTAAGCCCCGAAGTCATTGATAGTTTACAAAAGACGATCGGTGCTGAAGTGAAGGCCAGAGTTGAGGCTTTGCGTAATCGTCTTGGAAATTTGAATCTTGGTGAACCCAATATCAGTGAAATCGAGACGATCCAGAAAACGGCCATTTACGAAGCGCGAGTTGAGCTGAAAGAACAACCCAGTAATCGCGCATTTACCCTGCGGCTTAGCGGTGGTGCAGATGGCAAATGGATTGCTCAGGACCGTGCGGAACTCGATTTGTTAGTAGGATTTCTCGGTGAGAAAAGTTCGACTCCGGCTCGTATGGGCGGTGTGACAGTCGTCGATCTGACCTCTGGAGCCATCGCGGAAGGGGAGCTAGAAGGTGCTGATGCTGGAGACGGCGCGGTGCGAGTTTTACCCGTCCAGAAGGCGAATCGCTCCGGCCCACAAGCCGTCGTGCTCGGTGAGGGTGAAGCGGAAGAATTACCTGCCGATGCTCCGAAAGTCGCACCTGAAGCAGCACCCAAGCCAACAGATCCACCGAAAAACGAAGCTCCAGCAGGCAGCCCGTTAAAAAGTATTCTTCCCTCTTTTCTCAAAGGGAAATCATCTGCCGATGCGAAACCAGAAACTCCTCCTGTGACGCCGGAGGACGCGCCCGCAGGCGGGCCTTTACCCGCTGCTAACTCCAAAATTCCTGTCTTGAAAACCGAGTGACTCGAACTTGTGGATTCCAAACCATGATGGCTAAAAAACTTGTAAGTAGTTCACATCAATCATGACGGGGCTGCTTGCCATTGATGGTGCGGATGGCGTCCGTCTCTTCGAGTTGCCGGATGATCGTCCAGTGACGTTGGGCTTTGGAAATGTGGACATTGCCATCCCGGGAAGCACTGGAATATTAGAAATTTCTTGGCGCGCGCGCGAAGGACACTGGGTGACCGTCAGTGGCCATGGCTTGATCAATGGGCGCGAAGCGGTGACTGGCCAGACGCTGGTCCATGAAGATCTTTTACAACTGGGGACGGGGTTGGCCGTCTTTATGATTCGGAGCGCGGCACCGATCTTTCGGGGGAAAGAAGCCAGCGAATTTCCGCTTTCTGGGCAACGTCTAGCCATCGGTGTCGTGCAAAATTCAGATGTCATTTTAGACGCCGCTGACTCTCGGATTCGGAATGGGCAGGTCATTTTATCGCAAGAAAAGGGTCGCTGGGCGGTGGAGGATGGAATCGGGCAAGAGGTGCTTTTAAATGGTCGGGTTTTCCGTCGTGAGACACTGGTCATCGGTGATTGTCTGCAAGTTGGATTTTATCGTTTCGAGTTTACTGGCTACAGTCTGAAACGAGTGGATCTGATGGGCGGAGCCAAAATTGTGGCGACCGATGTTTCCGTGGCATTTCGTGGAAATAAAGTGCTACGTGAGGTATCGCTAGCGGTTGAGCGCTGCACGTTTGTTGGGATTCTCGGTGGAAGCGGGCAGGGGAAATCGACGTTCATGAACTCACTCTGCGGACTTCACGCGCCGACAGAAGGACGAGTAATGATCAACGGTGCTGACGTCATTAAGGACCGTAAAAAGGCTCAGGCACTGGTGGGTTTTGTCCCGCAGGATGACATTGTTCATACCGAGTTGACCGTTGAGCAGGCCGTGCGTTTCAGCGCGAGATTACGTTTGTCCTCGAAGACGCCGCGCAAGGAAATTGAAGCGATGGTGGACCGCGTGATTGATCAGCTCGGACTGGCACCGCATCGGCTTAAAAAGATTTCCAAGCTTTCCGGCGGGCAGCGCAAACGAGTCAGTATCGCGACCGAACTTTTATCAAAACCTGCGGCCCTGTTTCTCGACGAGCCCAGTTCTGGACTGGATCCAGCGACGGAGTTTGAGTTAATGAGTCTGCTGCGGCAACTCGCCGCAAACGATTGCACGGTCGTCTGCACGACGCACGTTTTAGGCAGAGCCTATCTATTTGATCAGCTTTGTTTTATCCAAGCTGGGCGCTTGGTTTTCGCTGGGCCAGCATCGGAATGCGCCAGCCATTTCAAGGTCGAAGAACTCGATGAAGTTTATCTGAAATTAGCAAAAACCCCGGTGGCAGAACTTGTCATCACCGAGAAAAACGAAGGAGTTTCTCCAGCTGATCGGCTATTAGCTGGCGTCGCCGGATCCGCACTTACCGGTGAAAGCAAAGTCTCCAGCAAGAAAGGAGCTTCTTTTATCAGCACGCTTTTTACGTTACTGCGTCGGCAGTGGGCGATTCAGAAGTCTGACTTCCTCAGCGTCATCTTCCTCATCGCGCAGCCATTGTTGATCGGTCTGTTAGTTGGTTGGGTCTCGGACGAAAGAGATCTGCGATTGTTCCTCGCGATCGTCGCGACTTTATGGTTCGGCTGTAGCAATGGAGCACAGCAGATCATCCGCGAACTTCCCGTTTTCCGTCGAGAACGAGTGAGCGGCCAGAGCACTCATGCCTATTTAATTTCAAAATTTTCGTTTCTCATGTCAGTGACATTTCTCCAAGCCATTTTGCTCTGGATCGTCATTCAAAGCACGGTGCAAGTCGTGTATGATCCGGTTTTCGATGCGGAGGCATTTGCGATGAAATACCGTGTGATGAATCAGTTAGACCCAGACAGCGTCACTGGCGGGTTGGGTCTGATCCAGTCGGTGGCCTCATTTTTCGAAGTCGGGCAAGGAGTCGATCTTGAGGGGAAAATCCCCATCCAGCAGGTCGTTTGGACGGGCATCGGTCTGCGAGCGGCAGCGATGGCGGCGGCCGCCTTGGTCGGCGTGTCGATCGGGCTGGCCATTTCGGCATTGGTGACGAGTGCGACTCAGGCGGTGATGTGGGTTCCGTTGATTTTGATTCCGCAAATTCTGCTCGGTGGCTTTGTCATCATCGTGCCAGATATGAAGCGCGATGTGCGGTTGATCAGCCGCTGGATTCCCAGTTTTTGTGCTCAGCAAGTGATGGATGTTTCCTCAATTTACGGGCTGCGGCGTCCTGTGTTGAGCAACACGACGGAACAGCCGATTTATCTGAATGGCCGAAAAATCACCGTCACATGGGGGAACGATGAGCGTGAGGAATTCGATCAAGTTTCTTCAGAAAATAGTTCGTGGCAAAACTTGGCCACCGATGTGAGGATCATCGGCCAGCACAAAATCGTCGCACGCACGACCTTGACTGGACTGGACACAGAAATGAGCGAGTCCGATGTTGCGGAAATGCTTCTTTATAACCGCATTTTCACCAGCACGGCACAAAACCGTCGAGACGTCGCTTTACCGCTTGGCCAGACTTATACGGATCTTTCTCAAACGCGATTGTCCTTCTCCGTGCTAGCAGCTTGGGTGTTGATCGCTTACGGAATCAGTTGGTATGGAGTCGCCCGGACTCGAAGTGCGAGCTGAAATGGTATCTTCCATTTCATCATTCCTGATCTAAAACGCTATCAACAGGCTTTGAGAAAAATCATCCATGTCGATATGGACTGCTTTTATGCAGCCGTCGAGGAACGGGAAAATCCCTCCTTGCGCGGCAAGCCCGTGGGCGTTGCGGGAAGTGACCGGCGAGGTGTGCTGACCACCGCGAATTACGAGGCGCGGAAATATGGATGCCGCTCGGCGATGCCTGTTTTTAAAGCATTGGAAGCCTGTCCTCAACTGATGATCGTGCCTGTACAGTTCGATCTCTACCGTGCGGTGAGCTCTCAAATCCGCGCCATTTTCGGACGTTTTACGG
>JANORE010000592.1:0-7700 GCA_031415155.1 Akkermansiaceae bacterium
GGAAGACCGCTACGAAGTTGAGCTGGGGCCAGAGGATCTTACCAAGGAAAATCTTGCCACCCCCTTGACCCTAGCGGCATTGATTGCTGTCAGGATTTCATGAGGCGGTCCCGCGAGATCTTCGATGTCGCGGTCATTGGCGGAGGCAGTGCTGGTCTGGCTGCTGCCATCTCCGCTGCCAGACAAGGAGCGCGGACCTTGTTGATCGAGAGCCATGGCTATCTGGGTGGCATGGGCACGGCCTCACTGGTGCACACATTTTGTGGGCTTTATTTATTAAGAGATGAGCCGGGCGCGATCTTGGCAAATCCAGGTTTTCCATCGGAAATAGCAGGACGGATGATCGCTGCGACTGGCATGGGTCCATTACGAATGGGGCGGCTGGATGTGCTGCCACAACATCCCATCGAGTTCGTAAGAATCGCGGATGAGCTGGTCTCAGCAGAATCGCAGTTAGAGCTTCGACTCCATACGCAGGTCACTGGGATTTCTCGCGAAGCAGACTGGGAAATCCAGATTTCAGGAATGGCTGGAACGCAACGAGTGATGGCGCAATCTCTGGTGGATGCGTCTGGCGAT
This sequence comes from Akkermansiaceae bacterium, assembly GCA_031415155.1. Taxonomy (GTDB): domain Bacteria; phylum Verrucomicrobiota; class Verrucomicrobiia; order Verrucomicrobiales; family Akkermansiaceae; genus Luteolibacter. The sequence goes on from JANORE010000592.1 coordinate 580, forward strand.
GCCATGGTGGCGACCTTGTTAGGTGTGGACTCTGCAATGGTGGAAGCTCCTCGCTTACAACGTCCAGCGTATGTCTTCGGAGTCCACAGCCTGCTGCCGATGGATGATGAATCGCGATTGTACACCGCAGGCTTGATCGTCGAGGGAATCCGCGCAGGAGACTTGCCGAATGACGCACTGGGGCTTTCGTTCCGCCCATCTGGAAGGGCCGGAGAAATTTTCGGGACATTGGATCTAACAGGCGGTGAGACGCTGGCCGACTATGATCCGCTCGACGCCGTCTGCATGACACAGTTAGAAATTCACGGGCGCCATGTTGGCTCACGAGTCGTGGCTTGGTTGGCCCGCAAGTCTCACTTCTGGGAAAAAGCTTACATCAGCCACTGGCCAGTGCGGGCTGGAGTGCGTGAGAGCCGCCGCTGGATCGGTGAATATGTCCTAACGGCTGGGGATCTTTTAGCCGGAAATCGCTTCGAAGATGAAATCGCCCTGGCGACATGGCCGATGGAGTTTCGCGAAACTCCGCGCGGGCCGAAGCTGCGTTTCCCCGAGGGAAATCGTCCAACGGGAATTCCGCTGCGCTGTTTGAAACCTGCTGGCATCGAGCGATTATTCGTCGCGGGTCGCTGCATTTCTACCGAGCATGAAGCACAAGCTTCCATCCGGGTCATGGGTACTTGTTTCGCAACTGGTCAAGCAGCTGGGTGTGCAGCGGCTCAATGTGTCGCTTGAGCCGCTCGCGATTCCGTTTATTTCCCCCAACGCTCAAGTAGCGTTTTCGCCATATCAGACGGAGTTTCCGCCACGGCGATTCCACACTCGGCGAGGATGCGCTTCTTCGCTTGGGCGGTATCTTCCTCACCACCGACGATGGCTCCGGCGTGGCCCATCCGGCGGCCCGGAGGTGCGGTGGCACCGGCGATGAAGCCTGCGATTGGCTTCGTGCAATTTGCCTTCGCCCAGCGCGCCGCATCCACTTCCGCATTACCGCCGATTTCACCAATCATGATGATCGCTTCGGTTTCTGGGTCGTTGTTGAACATTTCTAACACTTCGAGATGGTTCGTGCCGTTGATGGGATCGCCACCGATGCCGACGCAAGTGCTCTGGCCATAGCCGAGCTGCGTGAGTTGGAAAACTGCCTCGTAAGTGAGCGTGCCGGAGCGGGAAACGACACCGACATTTCCACGCTTGTGGATGTAGCCTGGCGCGATGCCGATGCGGCAGCCACCATGAGATTTATCACCGAGGCCTGGAGTGACGAGGCCGGGGCAATTCGGCCCGACAAGCCGGGACTTGGAGCCGCGGAGGGCTTCCTTAACGCGCATCATGTCCATGACGGGGATGCCTTCGGTAATGCAAACGATGAGTTCTACGCCGGCATCCGCTGCTTCCAGAATCGCATCTGCAGCGAATGGAGGTGGCACGAAAATCGCAGAAGCCGTGGCTCCCGTTTCGTTCACCGCTTGGCTGACGGTATCGAAAATGGGGACAATATTTTCAAATTTCTGCCCACCTTTTCCGGGAGTGACACCAGCGACGAGCTTGGTGCCGTATGCAAGTGAAAGTGATGCGTGGCGTGCGCCGAAGCTGCCGGTGATCCCCTGAACCAGGAGCTTTGTGTTTTCGTCGATGAGGATGGCCATATTTCTGAGTCGGTTAGTTAGAATTGTCAGGGGTCGAGTTTTGCAGCGATATCGCTCGGAAGTTTTGCAAGCAGTTCGGGATGAGCTTCGACGAGCCTTCCTATATCAAGGATGTCTTTGAGTTTTTTCGTCGGTCTTCTCTTGGGCTCTTGGTATGCGGCGAGTTTTCCTGCGAGTGTGTCTTCCAGTGATGCAACACGCATCAGGATACCGTGAACATTTGCCGGAACGGATCTTCTTGGAAAGTCGAGATACATTTCCTCAGTGCTGATCTGGATGGAGACTTTTGATTCGCCCTTGAAGTTGATGGACCATTGAAAGCGATTTTCAGAGAATCCGAGGTTCTTCAATGTTTCCGTAGCCTCCTCAATTCTGTCAGCAACGATCACAATATCCACGTCAGCAGTGGCCATCGGCTCTTCAGCCCAGTGGTTCACCGCGAGCCCACAGATCATACACCAGGAAATTTCACGCTCTTCCAAGGCGGCGACGAGGCGGGAGACGTCTTTCGCTCCCCCCAGTGTTTGCCAGTCGTAAAATTGCCGTTGAGTCATGGTGGGTTAGTGGATGCGAGCGGAGATATATTTTGGATCGCGAGCGGTGTGGATGATGGCGATTGGCGGTTGGGCTATACTGCCACGCATCACGATTTGTGAAAAACGTCGGGCTGGATTGCCCCAACGGGGTAACATGCGATAGCCCAGGGCATCGCCCTGGGTAATGGGTGAACGAAATGGTTTAGCCCTGAAAGGGCGGAACTTTTCAGGAGGTGGAGCATCAAATTTTGCTCTTTCAGGGCTTGAATTCCTTAGAATTTCTCTACCCAGGGCGATGCCCTGGGCTATCGCATTTTGCCCCGTTAGGGCAACCCTTTGAGCGACGGCATCATTTCCACAAATCATCATGCGCGGCAGTATAATTACCAGTCTTAGACTCATTTACGGTGAACCCAGCGGAGTTTGAACTTTTCAAGACTCATCGCCGCTTTCGGGCTTTGATCGTCTTCTTGAATCCGTCTTTCTAATTCCGCCAGTAGCTCAGGAGAAATTTCGTCCCCTCCTTCACTTGGCGTCACGAACGGCATGAGAAAAGTGTAAGCTTCATTCTTCTCTTCCAGTGAGAGTGCGGCCAATTCCCTTTCGAGTTCTGCTTTCATCGTCATGAGCTTACCAACCTAATCAGGGATTAGCCAACTGCCGCGACGATTTTTTTCGCAGCGTCTGACATATCATTTGCCGAGACGATGTTCAGTCCGGACGCAGCCAAGGTTGCTTTGCCCATTTCCACGTTGTTCCCCTCAAGGCGGACGACGAGTGGGATCGGCAGGCCGGTTTCCTTCGCGGCAGCGATGACGCCTTCTGCGATGATATTGCAGTCCATGATGCCACCGAAGATGTTGATCAGGATGCCCTTCACATTGGGATCACCGAGGATGATTTTAAATGCAGCCGTTACTTGTTCCTTCGAGGCGCCGCCGCCGACGTCGAGGAAATTGGCAGGGTCGCCACCGAAGTGCTTGATGATGTCCATGGTCGCCATCGCCAATCCGGCGCCATTGACGAGGCAGGCGATGTTTCCATCGAGACCGATGTAGTTTAAATCGAACTCCGAAGCCGCCACTTCGCGCGGATCTTCCTCGGTCTTATCCCGCATCGCCACGATGTCTGGGTGGCGGTAAAGTGCATTGTCATCGAAGCCAAACTTGGCATCCAGAGCGAGCACGCGGCCATCGGGAGTGGTGACGAGCGGATTGATTTCTAGCATCGCGCAGTCGCAGGAAACGAAGAGTTTATAGAGATTTCCGAGAAGCTTCGCAAATTGCTTGGCGATGTCACCGGTGAGGCCGAGGGCAGCGGTGAGCTTGCGGATTTCGTAAGCTTGTAAGCCTAGAAGTGGGTGGATGAACTGGCGGACAATTTTCTCCGGCGTGTTGTGCGCGACGTCCTCGATGTTCATTCCGCCTTCGGTGGAAACGACGATGACCGGGCGGCAAGTCTCGCGATCCATCAAGATCGCAAGGTAGTATTCGTGAGTGATGTCCACGGCCTCAGCGATCATCACCTTGCTGACAAGCTTGCCCGCATCGCCCGTCTGGATGGTGACGAGCGTTTCATTGAGCATTTTTCCGGCAAAATCTGCGGCTTGCTCGGGCGACTCGATGAGATGCACCCCGCCTTGGAAGCCATTTTTGAAATGCCCCTTTCCACGCCCCCCGGCATGGACTTGGGCCTTGATCACCAGCTTGGCTCCGGCGAATTCCTTGGCTGCCGCAGCGGCTTCCTCGGGAGTGCTGGCTACCCGCCCGATGGGGCTGGGGACTTGGAAGCGGTCGAACAGCTCCTTGGCTTGGTATTCGTGAATATTCATGGCGAAAATGGTGAGCCTTGACGGCGAGGCGCGAGACGGTATTCCGCCGACCCGCAAGGGGTCAAGGCATCGTCACGAAAAACTATCCATCGTGGATCGGTGAGAAATTTGAGTGTGAAGAGCGAGGATTTCTCGTCATCGTCGTGGCGTGAATTGGATCACGCAAGCGGCGCTGGGCGCATTGATCGGCGAGTTAATGATGGGGAAACGTCTGGGAAACTGGGCGTTGGCGTGGGGTGCGTTGTTCGGAATCCTACCGGATCTCGACGTCATTTTCTATCCGATACTCGACACCGCTCGGCAGCTTGCATGGCACCGTGGGCCGAGCCACTCGCTTATCATCATGGCGTTAGGATCTTATGGGATGGCTCGTGGACTAGAAATACTGTGGCAAAAGGAAAAAGTCAGCCGAGCGGAGGCAGCTTGGTTTGTAGGCATTGTGTGGAGTGCTCATGTTTTGCTAGATTGCTTCACGGTAGAAGGAGCGGATTTTCTCTGGCCGGTTTTTCATAAGCGTGTGTCTTTTAATCTCCTTCATCACATCGACTTTCTCTTCACCGCTCCGCTGCTGATGGCCGCCGTCAGGTTGAGTTTATTGCGGGAACCTGTCGTTAAAAAATCTCGTTCCAAGAAACCACAACCGTCATCGAAGCGTCATCGACTCTGCTATTTAGGCATCGGTCTCAGCTCCGCTTATGTGCTGCTCAGCGGCGGGATGAAATACGTAGCATCGGCTGGATTCACCGCGGATCTCGCGCGACGTGGCAAGAAATACGAACGCCAGATGGAAGCTCCGACACCTTATAATTGCTTGCTTTGGCGAGCAGTAGTGGATCGCGGTGATGAATTCTGGGTGGGATATCGGACGGTATTTGAAGCCCGTGAAACCCCCATCCGCTGGACGGTTTATTTGAAAAATGAGCCTGCCCTGAGCGGCATCGCAACTTCCCGTGAAGCGAAGACGGTCACTCGCTTCACCGATGGTTGGTGGGTCGCTCGCTCAAATGCCAAAGGCGTGTGGCTGGGTGATTTGCGTGCTCCTGAATCACGAACTTGGGGCAATAAAAAAGGCATGGTGGATAGCCGACTCGTCTTTTCCTGGGCCATCAATCCAGCAATGAAGAGTGACCGATTGCGGCGTATTTTCCCCGAGGAGAAAAGCTCCGGCGACTACTTGCAGCGACTCGCCCAACGCGTTTTTGGAAATCATGAAACGTGGGAGGCGAATCCGCGCCTCGCGGGAGTGGCTGGAAGTTTGCCAGAATTTCTGCCCGTGGAGGAATGAATCTCGGCGGAGGTTTCACCGATCCGCTCGATTCCGCACTTTCTTCGGGTCTCAGATGAGCTATGAGTTTCCCCAGTGAAAGTCATCTTCGCATTCCTTCTCGCAATCCTAGCAGCTCACGCTTCATCCAGTGATCCCGGCAAGGCGGCTGTCGATTTTCTCGAAAAAGTAAGGCACGGAAAACTCAATCTGGAACCCGGCGGCGACACCGCTCTTTCACCACAAACGGTCGATCAGAAAAAAACTCAAATCCTCCGCCGCTTCGAGCGGATGGCGCGCGATCTCGGCTCGGATCCGTTAGAAATTGGTGAGATCAAACTGGATGAAAATTTCGCCGCCGTCATGGTGCGGAAGATCGGCAACTTCGATCCGAGTCGCTTGCAGATATTTCCAGTCGCCCTGGTGAAACGCGGTGAAGAATGGTCCGCCGCGCCAGTCCCTGCATCTTTTGAAAATACAGATATCCTTCCCACAAGCGGAATCCGGAAACGGATCGAACTTTTAGAAAACTGGATGCTTCGTGAGCAAGTCGCCGATTTAGAAAAAATGCGTGAGCAATCGGCAAGTCGGATGCGCCAGAAAATCCAAGCCCGGCTCAGCGCACAAGATTTACGAAATCTAACGGCCAAGCAAGTGGTCGAAAATTTCATGAAAGCCTGCGAACAGCGGGATTTGCCGATGATGCTCGGCCTTCTCGGTGGTCTTTCCACGGAATTGCCCGATGACTGGTCGGCTCGACTCACTGCCGCAGAAAAAGCCGCGGGGGCTGAAAATGACCGATGGCGTCTTCTCGCCTCGCCGGAAGTCATTCGCGTGCAAGTGCAGCAAGAAGACGAGAAGGAGACGAGCCTGGCTTCTTTCGCCTGCCTTGACCCAGCAAAATCGGCCAAGGGACCATCGTCCCCTCAGCTAGAACTAGTCCATCTGGATCTCACCAAGACCTCTGACGATCTCTGGCGGATCAATCTTCCCGAGGAGTTTTTAAATGAAATCCCAAAGAAGCCCGATCCAGAATATGTAAAAAATCTGGATGGGGAACTGCTGAAAATCTTCCCTCAGAAATTTTCTGAAACGTATCCACCGACGCCACAATCGTCGGCCGAGCTTGCTCAGACCGCTCTGCTCAACGCCTTGGAACATGAGGATTTACCCTCTCTGCTCAAACTCGCGGAGCTAAGTCATCATCCAGAAATCGCTCTGCAAGCTTGCAATCAAGCGGCACAACTCTGGTGGATATTTCACGCGCCATCCGCCGTCTGCCGCGCCATTCCGCTGGCCTCTAAGATCGATGATAATTCGGCGATTAGCGTCGTTCAAATTTTTTCCACCCGTGATCCTAACGAATTGAATGCGAAGTTATTCTACTTTGCCAAATCCAAGGACGGTTGGTTCTGGAACCCCGAACCCAGCACGGAAATACGAGAGAAATTCGATGTTTGGGCGAATGCCGAAATTGAAAAATGGCCGGATCAATGGCAGGCATCGTTGCTCAGTCAGATTGAGTTGTTAGAAAATATCGGTGCTCAGAAAGCTCCCACGAAGGAAGACTCGCAGAAGATCGTGGAAGCTTGGCTCAAGGCCGCTCACCATCGCGACTTCGACGAGATGCTGCGCCTCATTTCCCGCCTTAATGATCCCAAGAGTGGATCCATCATTCTTCAGAATATCGGTTATGAAATCAACGGGCTTTCTCTCAGCCATGATGAAACGAAGACCATCGGCGTCTATCAGGGGAAGGTTTGGACGGCTGTCGGAGTCAAAATTAACCAAAAAGGCAAGCCGATCTATCCATTTTACCCAATGATCCAAACCGCTCATGGCCC
>JANORE010000593.1:0-6695 GCA_031415155.1 Akkermansiaceae bacterium
GATATTCAAGGATTAACCCGCCCAGAGCTGTGGTATGAAAAATCCGAGATTCCGCCAGTTCATGAGGGCTACATTGAGCGTGCTACATTCTATAATCGGTATCCGTCACCCAGCCTTGGACTCTATTTAAACGTCTTAAAACCACCTCTCGGAGATTTAAATATTCGAGTCGGGATTCAACACGCGATGAACTGGGACAAAGTGAATAAAGTTCTTTTCCGTGGGGACTATAAGCGGAAAAACGCCTTAAACGAAGGATACGGTCTTTTTAGTGATCCATCGATTATTGCACGGCCTTACTCCGTTGAGTTGGCCAGAAAAGCATTTCGCGATGCGGGCTACACCGAAGATGATCGCGATGGAATTTTCAAAAAACCGGACGGCACACGGCTGGAAATAGGCGTGAACTATCCAGCCACGCCAAACGTTGAACGCGTCTTTGCGATCCTACGAGAAGAAGCGAAAGCCTGTGGTTTTGATCTGAGACTGGATGGATCTGAGCCCACGAGTTCTTATAAAAAGCAGATGGATAAGCAGCATCAGATCGGGTTTGCAGGTTACGGCGGTAGCCCACCCGTTCCTGATTTTTATCAAATGCTCCACTCAAGCACCGCCATCGATGAGAAAGGAAATCCAAAACCACAAACCAACAATTTATTTGGTTGGGCACGTAAAGACACGGATTTTTTGAGTGAAAAAGTTAGAACTGCCAGCACCGCTGAAGAAATCAAAGATGCCGCTTGGAAACTTCAAAATATCATCCACGAAGAAGCATTCTTCGTCCCAGGCTACACGGTGGATTTTCTAAGAATGGGTTCTTGGCGCTGGGTGAGATGGCCTGATTCTCCGAATACTCGCTTCAGTCCGCCAGTTGTTGCGGATCCTCTCGAAGCCCATGTCCTCTGGATCGACGACGATATCAAAAAAGAAACTCTCGCTGCTCGGCGTGCCGGGAAAACGTTTCCTGAATCGACTCGGGTATTCGATGACTATCGCGAGAAGCCTGCGGAAAAAGAGGAGGCGGTAGAACCATGATTTCAGAAACAGAAAACATCCTCGAAGTCGATCAATTGATCACGTCTTTCGAGACGGAGCGCGGCTTGTTGCGGGCGGTGGACCATGTGTCATTCAGCGTGCCGAAGGGCAAGACGGTGGGCATCGTTGGTGAGTCAGGTTGCGGGAAAAGTGTGACTGCGATGTCCATCGTCCGTTTGTTGCCGCAGCCTGCGGGGAAGATTCTCGGTGGGCATATTTATTTTAAAGGTCACGATCTGGTGCGGGCGAGTGACAAGGAAATCCGCGAGGTGCGGGGCGATGAGATCGGCGTGATTTTCCAAGAGCCGATGGCGGCGCTGAATCCACTCCACCGCGTGGGCAGGCAAGTGGCAGAAGTTTTTCGGATTCATAAAAATCTCTCGAAAAAAGACGCCTGGGCTGCGGCGACGGAGATGTTGGAACTCGTGAAAATCCCCGCACCCGAAAAGCGGATGATGGATTATCCGCATCATCTATCCGGTGGGATGCGCCAGCGCGTGGGCATCGCCATCGCACTGGCATGTCGTCCAGATTTACTCATCGCGGACGAGCCGACAACCGCACTGGATGTAACCGTGCAGGCACAGATTCTTGAACTGATGGAGCGCATCCAGTCCGAGATGGGAATGGCGACGATTCTCATCACCCATGATCTTGGAGTGATCGCCGAAACGTGTGATGAGGTGGTGGTGATGTATGCGGGCCGGGTCGTCGAGCGAGCAAGTGCGGAAGAGCTATTTGCAAATCCACTGCACGCCTACACCCGGGGACTTCTTCGCTCGATTCCCACGCTGGAAACTCCGTCCAAGTCCGTGCTCAACACCATCCCCGGCATGGTTGCATCACTCGCAGATCACTCGCACGGCTGCCGCTTCTGCCAACGCATGGGCCGCACCGCCCGTGGCTCAGTTGAAAGGCCGAGACTCATCGAAGCATCGCCCGGTCACTGGGTCGAAAACTGTCCAGAATGCACGGCGAACATCGAACATTGAACGCTAAACATCGAACATCGAAGTGAAGAGAAATAAGATGAGATGAAAGAGGAAGAAAAGCCAAAGTATGACTTGGAGGAGCGACTGTTGGATGATGCGGTTGCGATTATTCAAGTGACGAGAAAGCTCAATGGTGACTATGCCGAGCGACATATCGGCAATCAACTTTTGCGTTCCGGTTCCGCACCATTGTCTCATCACGGCGAGGCTCAAGCAGCTGAATCGCCAGCTGATTTCATTCATAAAATGCGCCTAGCTCTTAAGGAACTCCGTGAATCAGAGCGTTGGATTAAACTGATTGATCGAGCTGAGTTTATTCCTCAATCTACAGACTTTTCATATTTATACTGCCGCGCATGATGATTTTTGGAAATGATGCCGTCGCTCAATGGATTGTCCTAACAGGGCAACATGCGATAGCCCAGGGCAACGCCCTGGGTAGAGAAATTCTAAGAAATTCAAGCCCTGAAGGGGCGCAATTTGATAGATTACCTCCTGAAGAGTCCCGCCCTTTCAGGGCTAAATCATTTCTTCCACCTATGACCCAGGGCGATGCCCTGGGCTATCGCATGTTGCCCCGTTGGGACAATTCTACCCGACGTTTTCTACAAAACATGAAGCGCGGAAGTATATTAAACGTTAAACGAAACCGACCAGCTCATCCGCATCTTCGTCACCAGTATCCAGACCGCAGAAAAACGCCGCAAATGATTTCTCCTCTCCTCTTATTTCTCTTCACTTCGATGTTTAGCGTTCGATGTTCAATGTTCCCATGACTCTCCTCTCCACCGAAAACCTCCAAGTTCACTTCCCCGTGCGCGGTGGTGTCCTCTTAAAGCAAACCGCCTCGGTAAAAGCCGTCGATGGCGTTTCACTGAGCATCGCGCCGGGTGAAACGCTGGGCCTCGTCGGCGAATCCGGCTGCGGGAAATCTTCTCTTGGAAAAGCCATCGTCCGCCTCATCAAGCCGACGTCTGGCTCGATTCATTTTGAAAAAACCGACATCACTCATGCCAGCCAACGTGCGCTGCGGCCACTGCGTCGGGATTTCCAAATGATCTTCCAAGACCCCGGTGAATCGCTGGATCCACGGATGAGTGTGCGCTCGATCATCGAGGAGCCATTCATCATTCACCGACTTGGAAATCGCTCGGAGCGTACGCGATGGGTCAATGATTTGTTAGATCGTGTCGGCTTGCCGGCATCTTCAGCGGAGCGTTATTCCTTCGAGTTTTCCGGCGGACAACGGCAGCGCATCGGCATCGCTCGTGCACTCGCTCTGAAGCCGAAGCTCATCGTCTGTGATGAGCCGGTCTCCGCGCTGGATGTCTCGGTGCAGTCGCAGATTTTAAATTTATTGGTCGAACTCCAGCGCGACTTCGGGCTGTCCTATCTCTTCATCGCGCATGATTTATCCGTGGTGAAGCATGTGAGTGACCGCGTGGCGGTGATGTATCTTGGGAAGATTGTCGAACTCGCCACCGCCGAGGAAATTTACAAAAAACCACGCCACTCTTATACCAAGGCACTTCTCTCGGCGATTCCTTCTCACGATCCGAAGGTGAAGCGAAAAAAAATCTTACTCGAAGGCGATGTGCCCTCGCCGATTGATCCACCCGCAGGCAGCGCCTTCGGCCACCGGATGAAGCATCCACGTTATGAGGAAACTATCGGCGCGGATTTATCACTGCGGGAAATTTCTCCGAATCACTGGGTGGCAGCCGACCCATGCTCCGTTTCAGAAGAAGATTGGGAAATACTGAAAGCGAGTTCCGTGAGTCCTACATCGAACGGCTAAAGTTTTGTAAGTCCATCCGCGATGGTCTTGATGAACTCGCCGGACTCTTTTTCAACCAAGGGACGGGCTAGCATTTTCTCGTAAATATCGATATACCGCCGCGCGACTTCTTGATGGCTGAATTTCAGCCGGCTCTCGATCATCACCCGCCGGATTTCACGTTCGCGAATCTCTTTGGGAAGCGCGTAGAATAGCATCGCTTGATCAATCGCCCAGCGGAATGCGTTCGAGTTATAATGATCAAATGAAAAGCCATTACCCGTTGATTTTTCAGTGTCTAACGGCTGAATTGTATCGTAGAGACCACCGGTAGAATGCACCACGGGGAGTGAGCCGTAAAGTGGAGCCGTCATTTGTGGCAAGCCACAAGGCTCGAATAAGGAAGGCATCAACATGAAATCCGAAGCTGCGTAGGCGAGGCGCGATAGGCGTTCTTCAAAATCTACAATCGCGACACGATCCCGCAGATCAAATGCGGAGACGATCTTATCGATCCATTGTTGGTGCGGTCCATTCGCGACGATCACGACTTGCAAGTCATTCTCCCAGTAGTCTGAAACGAGGCGGTGTAAAATTTCCGTTAGAAGTTGTGGACCTTTCTGCACGGGATCAAGGCGAGATGGCCAGAAGAAGATCGGCGCGTCGGGATTTTCCTTGAGTTGGAGTTCTCTTTGCAGCGCGAGCTTATTGGCTAATTTCCCCGCCGTGAAATCCTTGATACTGAAATTTTGCACCAACGAGTCATCGGTCACAGGATCATAGGAAACGTCTGGTGCGTTGAGAATACCTGCCGAGCAATCCGCCGCGTATTTCGCCCGCAGCTCGGCACGCACTGAGTCTGGAACGACCGAGTGCCAGCCTTCTACGATTTCCCAAAGAAATCGCGGACTCACCGTGTTGATATGATGGGCCGCAAAAATACCCGATGTCAGAAGATCCACGGGCACATGGGAGCGTGCGTGATCGTAGTTCTGAGGTGCGTTTGAAAAGTAAAGATTGATCCAGAATTCAGCGGCATCGATGCCAGCCTCTTCGATTTGCGCCAGCGAAACTTGCCGAGTATGAATATTATGAACCGTAAATAAACATTTAATCCCACGGCGGCGAGCCATTGCAGGGATGAGCGCAGTCATCCAGTCATTGCAGTGGATCAGATCCGGCATGACGCGCGGGACGATGTGATTGATCAACTCACGCTGGAAAACCAAAGCGATCCGCATCGCCTCATCGGAACGATTACTATAAACCTGCTCGCGATAATAAAAAATCCGATCTTCGGCTAGATGGATGTGCGCTTCCGGCAAGACTTCGTGGTATTTCCTCAGCTCCTTTTCATGTAGGTTGAAAATATCACTTTGGAACATCCGCCGATAATTGGGCACTGCCACGTGGACATCCGCGCCCAGCTCAAACAATGCGGAAACCAGCGAAGCAGAGACATCTGCCAAGCCGCCAGCCTTGGCGGACATCCGCTGCGTCATATTTCCCATGCCAGGTGGTAAGTACGTAATTTCCGGCGTGACGATGAGAATTCGGGGTTTGGCGGGCTTGGAACTGTCTGACATAGAGCGAGTGATTTATAATTTCATGAAATCTACACTTAGATTGCTAAGAATTGTAGGATTCCGCCACCTCAATCTGCTGAATCCATCAGATTATTTCACGATGCGGATCAATTCTGCCAAATGACGAATACTGAACTGAGACCAAGTTTCCAAGCGATCAAATAAACTCCCATTTAAGTCGGCCAATGATGTGAAACCTAGATCCAACAAAGCATCTTCGCGGGATTTAACGGTATCGAATTTTAAATCAATCAAGTGAACAATCCCGAGATGGACTTGGCCCACAGGATTGGATTCATCATTGAGTAGACCGATGATACGATGCGCGTGCTCTTCAGGTAGATCCAACTCCTCCTCGATTTCCCGCGTCACCGCCGCGTGATAGGCATCGGTTCCAGTCCGCCCATATTCCATGTCCACGGGATTGATATGACCGCCGACGCCGACTGAAATTTTCGCGTGAAGTCTGCTTTCCGCGCCAGCTTTTCCACGCGTGTAATGAAGAATTCGGTCTCCACAGCGGAAGACACAATAAGGAATCAACTGCTTGTGGCTCGGGTCTTCTTCGGCCGCCGCCCGATCCATGAAAAAATGATGCGCCGGATCGAGTAGTTTTTCGATGGCTGGATCGAGTTGGTCGGTCTTGATTCCCTGGAAAATCCCTATTTCTTCCAGCAAAATCCTTGGAACTACTAACACTTTTTCCCCAGCATATTTCGACATACCGAGAAACATAGAAATCCATCCCACTTCGCCAAGCGTTCATCGGCAGTCGGGCCATTTTTTTCCTTTCTTAAAAAATCCTCTTGCCCGCCCGGATCGCGACCGATAGATCTCCAGCCCACCTCTTAAGGGGGCGTTAGCTCAGTTGGTAGAGCACTTGCATGGCATGCAAGGGGTCAGCGGTTCGAATCCGCTACGCTCCACCATTTTCACAAGTCGATGAAAATGTGTGATTTGAATTCATTTTGAAGAATTCCTTTTTCCCAAACGCACCCTAACCTGTGCCCTACTTTTATTTCCCTTGTTGCTTTTACTTGATTAGATGGCGGCGAGCATGATTTCTAGCCGCGCACGCCTCCCCCCCCCGCCTAGGAGTGAGTCAGACGGGACCAGAAGTGTTCGGCGTGACCCATCATATAGAACCGGATCAGCTCCATGGCTCGCTTGGTGGGGCGTTTGCCGGTAAGCAATTGCAAAATCAGCACGGCAATGAGTGCGCTGTAGGTCTGGATGGCCACTCCTTCGGGGGATTCCGCCATCAGGCGGCGGTTGCCGAGGATGCTTTTCATCCATTTGAAAAAC